>JAKONM010000149.1 GCA_022701925.1 Microbacteriaceae bacterium | reverse complement strand
CGTCGGCGTGCGGACGCCGGACCAGCCGACGGACGTGCTCGCCCTCGCCCGCGCCTACCTGCCGATCATGGCCTCGGGCGAGTTCTTCTCGCAGCCACCGCCGCGGTGCTGCACGGGATGTGGCTGCCGCTGGCCGTGCAGCACGAGCTGCTGGTGCACGTGTCGGTCGTGCGACCTCAGCGAGCACCTCGGAACGTCGGCGTGGTCGGCCACCACCTGATCGCACGCCCCCGCCTCGTCAGACTGCTCGACGGGCTGCCGGTCGCGGAGGCGGCCGAGACGTGGCGCCAGCTCGCGCGGGTGCTCGAGCTCGACGACCTGGTGGCCGCGGGCGACTGGCTGCTCGGGAAGCAGGTGCCGGACGCCGACCGGGTGCGTGCCCGACTGGTGGATCTCGCGGCGGACCCGCATCGTCCCCACCACCGACGCCTCACGCGCGCCGCTTCGCTGACGCGGTGCGGGGTGCGATCGGCGCAGGAGACGCGCCTGCGGCTGCTGCTCCTGCGCGGCGGGCTGCCGGAGCCGGAGGTGAACGCGGACGTGCTCGACGAGCGCGGCGACTTCCTGGCGGAGTGCGACCTCGTCTTCCGCGAGCAGCGGGTCGTCGTGGAGTACGAGGGCGACGGGCATCGCGAGCGACGGCAGTTCCGCAAGGACGTCCACCGGTACGAGCGCCTGCAGGACCTCGGCTGGCGCGTCGTCCGCGTCACCGCCGACGACCTGGAGCAGCGGCCTGCGGAGACGGTCGCCCGCATCCGGAAGGCCCTCGCCCACCGCAGCGCTTGACGGCCGCGACGCCCGACGGCGTGCCAGCGGGTGCCGCTTCGGCGCGGTCAGACCGGCACCCGATGGCAACCGACCTGACCTCCACCGCGCCTCGGGTGAGTGACGTGCCACCCGATGCCGATTCGAGCCGCGCAGCACAGCATCGAGTGGCAAGGCACCACGCCAGGAGCGGCGAAGGGGACGGTCAGCGGGGATCGGTCTCGATGGGGCCGGTGAAGTCGCGGCTGCGGGCGCGCGCCTCCTTCGAGCCGCTGAACAGGCTGCGGTCCGGATCGGTCGTCCACGCCGGAGTCGGTGAGCCCTCGTCCTCCGACCCCGCGGGCCCGGCCAGCATCACGCGGGTGCGCGGCAGGGACTCCGGGTGCTGCTCCCGCAGGAACCGCACCATCTCCTCGCGCACGAAGCAGCGCAGGTCGAACAGGGTGGGCGCGTCCACGGCGGTCACCAGCACGCGCACGTGCACCATGCCGCCGACCGCGTCCGTCACCTGCAGCACGGAGACCCGCCCGTCCCACAGCTGCGTGCGCCCCAGGATCGCGTGCAGCTCGTCGCGCATCGCCTGGGGGTCGACCCGCCAGTCCAGGTCGAACTCCACCGACTGCATCAGCTGGCTGGAGGTGCGGGTCCAGTTCTCGAACGGCGTCGTCGTGAACCAGGTGGAGGGCAGCACCAGGCGCCGGTCGTCCCAGACGTGCAGCACCACGTAGGTGAGCGTGATCTCCTCGATGCGGCCCCACTCCCCGTCCGCGATCACCACGTCGTCCACGCGGATGGCACCGGACAGCGCCAGCTGCATCCCGGCGATCACGTTGCCGAGCGTCGACTGCGCCGCGAGGCCCGCGATGATCGACACGACGCCGGCGGAGGCCAGCAGGGACGTGCCGGCGGCCTGCGCCTGCGGGAAGACGAGCAGCGACGACGCCACCGCGATGACGGCGATGGCCGCCACGGCGACCCGGCGCAGGATCAGCGCCTGGGTGCGGACGCGCCGGGCGACGCGGTTGTCCGCGACGTCCGTGCGGTAGCGGGCCAGCAGCACGTCGACGAGCAGCGACAGCAGGGTCGCGACCAGCCACGCGGCCAGCAGGATGACCGCGATGTTGAAGGCGCGCCGCAGCCCGAGGCGCAGGTCGCCGTCCCAGGAGGCGCCGATCGTCGCGCGCTCGAACGCGATCCAGACGCCGATCGCCAGCAGCAGCCAGCGGAACGGCCAGCGCAGCCGGGTCACCGCGCGCTGCGGCCAGCCGTGCCGGCGGGCCACGCCCCGGACGACGACGGAGACCAGCGCCGCGGCCAGGACTGCGACGACGACCGCGAGCGCGACGTCCACCAGCAGCCGGCCCCACACGGAGCCGGTCAGCTGCAGCCAGAACCCGTCCACGGCAGCAGTGTCGCGGGGGCGTCCTCCGGCTGGCTGAGCGTCCGCGGCGCCCGCCGGGGAGCCCGGCTCAGCGGGAGAGGAAGGCGTGCAGCAGCGCCGCCGTGCCCTCCAGGTGCTCCCGCGCCGCGCGCTGCGCCGACTCCGGGTCGCCCCGCAGCACGGCGGACACGATCGCCTCGTGCTGCGCGTTCGAGTGCACGATGTTGGGCTCCAGCAGCGGGATCGCATCCAGCAGGGCGTTGGTGCGGTCGCGCACGTCGGCCAGCAGCGGCAGCAGCGACGGCACGCCCGCCAGCTCGCCCAGCGCCAGGTGCAGGCGCGAGTCCGCCCGCCGGTACTCCTCCGGGCCCGATGCGGCGGTCTCGAGCAGGCGCGACCACAGGCCCTCCCGCTCCTCCGCCGACAGCGCCCGCCCCGCGGCCAGCCGCACCGCGCCCTCCTCGAGCACGGCCCGCAGCCCCAGCACGTCGTCGACGTCCTCGGCCCGCGGCGTCGTCTCGGGAGGCGCGGGCGCGGGCGGGTCGGCCTGCACGAAGGTGCCGCCGTAGCGCCCGCGCCG
Source organism: Microbacteriaceae bacterium (assembly GCA_022701925.1). Lineage (GTDB taxonomy): Bacteria > Actinomycetota > Actinomycetes > Actinomycetales > Microbacteriaceae > Amnibacterium. Next base: position 281 of record JAKONM010000149.1, on the reverse strand, counting down.
GCTCTCCAGGTAGCCCGCCCGGGTCAGCGCGGCGATCGCGTCGCGCAGCACGTCGCGGCTGACGCCGAGGCGTGAGGCCAGCTCGCGCTCCGGCGGCAGCGCCTCCCCCGGCGCGACGACCCCCAGCCGCACGGCCTGCAGCAGCCGGGCCAGTGTCTCCTCGAAGACGTTGCCGGTGCGCACCGGCCGGAACAGCGCGGCGTCCACCCCGTCGTCCGGCGTCACCGGCGCGTCACAGCGGCGTCACGTAGGCAGACGAGATGCCCCCGTCGACCAGGAAG
>JAKONM010000147.1 GCA_022701925.1 Microbacteriaceae bacterium | reverse complement strand
CGCGTCCAACGCGGTCGCCGTCGTCGTGCACGAGGCGTGGCGCCAGCACGGGTTCGCCGGGGCGGGCTGAGCACCCCGGGGGTAGCGTCGAAGAGGTGCTGCCCACCGACCTGCCCCTGCTCGCCGGCTGCTCCGACCCCTCCCTCACCCCCGACGGCTCCGTCGCCGTGGTGTCCGTGACCGCCCCGGACCTCGCCACCGACGAGGAGCGCGGCTCCCTCTGGGCCGTGCCCACCGGCGGCCCCACCGGCGGCCCCACCGGAAGCTCGGGTGGCCTGCGCCGGCTGACGCGCGGGCACCGCGACACCGCGGCCGCGGTCAGCCCTGACGGCCGCTGGGTGGCCTTCCTGCGGGCCGAGCCCGGGGGCCGCCCGCAGCTGCACCTGGTCGAGCTGGCCGGGGGCGAGCCGGTGGCTCTGACCACCGACTCCCAGCTGCCCCTCGGCGCCGGCGCCCCGCGCTGGTCGCCCGACGGCACCGCCCTGGCGTTCGCGGCGCGCGTGCCCGAGCCGGGCCGGTACGGCACGGCCGGCGGCCCCGCCCACCTGCGGGGGCCCGACGCCGAGCCGCCCCGTCTCATCACCGCACCGGCGCACCGCGTCGACGGGGTCGGCCACCTGACCGACCGGCGCCACCACGCCTTCGTCCTCGATGTCGCCGGCGCCACCGCCCCGGCCTCCCCCGGCTCCCCCGGACCCACCGGCGGGCTGCCGGCGCCGCGGCAGGTCACCGACGGCGACGCCGACGACACCGCGCCCACCTGGACCGCTGACGGATCGGCCCTGCTGGTGCTGTCCGCCCGGCACGACGGCGCCGGCCACGACCTGCGTCGCGGGGTCCACCGCGTGGCCGCCTCCGCGGAGCGGGCCACCGAGCTGGAGCCCGTCGTCGTCGGTGACCTCGCCGTGGGGTCGCTCGCCGCGGACCCCGACGGCCGGCGCCTGTGGCTCCTGGCGACCGCCCTCGACGAGCGCGGTCTCGGGGCCGTCGCGCAGCCGGAGTCGCTGTGGACCGGGCTGCTCCCGGAGCCGGGGGCGGGCCCGCTCTCCCCGGACTCCCTGGAGCGCCTGACCGAGCCGGACGTCGACCTGGGCGACCCGGCCGGCTCCCTCGTGGTCGACGCGCTCGGCGCGCTGGTGGCGGAGCGCTCCCGCGGGGCGCTGCGCCTGCTGCGCGTGCGCCCCGACGGCTCGCTCGAGGTGCTGCTCGACGGCCACCTGCAGGTGGTGGGCGCGGCCAGCACCCCCGACGGCGCCACCACCGTCGGGGTGGTGGCCGACGGGGCCAGCCGCGGCGAGCTGGTGCGGGTCGTCCCCCCCGGCCAGGACGCACCGGACGGCGGCCCCGCGCGGCTGACCGACGTCGGCGCACCGCTGCGCGCCACGGGGCGCCTGCGTCCGCTGCTGGAGGTGGAGCACCCCAGCCGCGACGGGCACCCCGTGCACGGCTGGGTGGTGCTGCCCGACCCCGAGCGCCACGGCGCCGGGCCGCACCCGGTGCTGCTGCTCGTGCATGGCGGCCCGCACGCCCAGTACGGGTGGGCGCTCTTCGACGAGGCTCAGGTGGCCGCCGGCGCGGGCTACGCCGTCGTGATGGGCAACCCCCGCGGCTCGGCCGGGTACGGCCTCGCGCACGGCGAGGCGGTGCTGGGGGCCCTGGGCACCGTCGACGCCGACGACGTGCTGGCGCTGCTCGACGGCGCGCTGGCCGACGCCTCCCTGCCGCTGGACCCCGGGCGGGTGGGCGTCATGGGCGGCAGCTACGGCGGCTACATGACGGCGATGCTCACCACCCGCACGCAGCGGTTCGCCGCGGCGGTGGTCGAGCGGGGGTACCTCGACGCGACCAGCTTCGTGGGCTCGGCGGACATCGGCTGGTACTTCGCCGACCAGCTGCACGGCTCGGAGGAGGCCATGCGGGAGCAGTCGCCGATGACGCACGTGGGCTCCGTGCGGACCCCGACCCTCGTCGTCCACTCCGAGCACGACTGGCGCTGCCCGGTGGAGCAGGGGCAGCGGTGGTGGACGGCGCTGCGCCGCCAGGGGGTGGAGTCGGCGCTGCTGCTCTTCCCCGGCGAGGGGCACGAGCTGACGCGGTCGGGCCGTCCGTCGCACCGGGTCGCGCGCTTCGAGCACCTCCAGCGCTGGTGGCACCGCCACCTGCCGGTCTGAGCCGGCCTGCGCGCCGGCCCACGACGGGGCCCGGGCCCCTTCCGCAGGAACGGCGGCAGAGCCCGCCCGGTCCCTCCGGAGGGAGGAACTTCGTCACGGTATGGGCTCAGTCCCAGCGGGGTGTCAGCCCCACGCGCCATGATCTGCTCATGACGTCCGACGGGTCCGGCCCAGTGCCGGGGCAGCGCCGCAGGCGCACGCTGACCGACGAGCTCGCGCTCCACGCCCAGACCGTCGACCTGATGGCGCTGCGCGTGGCCGTCTCCGGAGACCTGGCGTCAGACCTGCGCGCCCGGGCGCTGGGGCTGCACCTGTCGGCGGCGGGCTCCGCGGTGCGCGAGCACGTGAGCCGCCGCCGCGACGTCGTCGTCCCGGTCCTGGCCGCCGGGGAGGCCGGCCAGCCCCTGGCGGCCTGCCTCGAGTCGGCCGAGCGCATGCTGGCCGTGGTCCCGGGCCTGGCGCCGGGCGTGGCCGCGCTGCTGTCGCAGACCGCGGGGGTGCGCTCTCTGCAGCACCTGGGCATGGCCGTGCGCGTGCTGTGGTCGGCCCTGGTCGACCACGAGCGCCTCTGGGTGGCCTCCGCGTCGCCCCTGGCCCGCCGGCAGCTGCTGGAGCGCAGCGCGGGCGCCTCCGTGCTCAGCTGAGCAGCAGCACCACCGCGGTGAGCGCCGGCACGCTCATGAGCGTGCTGATGAGCACGCTGTCGCGGGCGAGGCGCTCGGCCGCGCCGAACCGGGTGGCGTAGACGAAGACGTTCTGCGCGGTCGGCAGCGCGGCCACGAGCACCACGGCCAGCAGAGCGTCGCCGGTGAGGCCGAGCAGCGGCCCGCCGACGCCCCAGGCCACCAGCGGCGAGACCACCAGCTTGAGGGTGACCGCCGTCCACGCGTCGCGGTCGGCCCAGCGCGGGCCGGGGCCTCCCGACAGCGAGATGCCGAAGGCGAGCAGGGCGCACGGCACCGCGACGCCGGCGAGCAGCTCCAGCACCGAGGCCACGGGCTCGGGCGGGGGCAGCCGCAGCACGCCCAGGACCAGCCCGACGGCCGCCCCGACCAGCAGGGGGTTGCGCAGCAGGCCCGCGGCGGTGCGCGACCACCGCGCCCGTGCCGGCACGGGGGCGCCGCTGCCCGTCGCCCGGTCGGCGGCCGCGCGGCGCCGGGCGTCGAGCACCCCGACCGCCACCGGC
>JAKONM010000115.1 GCA_022701925.1 Microbacteriaceae bacterium | reverse complement strand
GGTCGGTGCGCAGCGCCGTGCGCAGCGGATCGGTGACGTGCGCCTGCCCGATCAGCTCGGCGAACGCCTCCGGCCGGTAGCGGCGGTAGAGGGCGGTGACCACGTGAGGAGGGTACGCGCGACCTCGGACACGGGAGGGCGGTGTGTCGACGCCGCGGACGCGGCGCGGAGGGCTTCGATCGCGGCAGCCGGTCCGACGACGGAGGCGGCCGGACGGAGACCGTGATGCACCCCTCACCGCTGCGCGCCGCCGCGACCGCGGTCCTGACCGCCGTCCTGCTGCTGGCGGCCGCGGCACCCGCCGAGGCCGCCCCCGCGACCGTCGCCGTGCGCGGGGTCGTGACGGTCGACGGGGCGCCGGTGCCCGGCGCGCTGGTCGGCGCCTACGGCGCCGGCAACGGCCTGCTGGCGAAGGGGCGCACCGACGCGGACGGCACCTTCGCGCTGCGCACCCCGAGCGGCGTGCCCGCGCTGGTCGTCGTGGGCCGCAACCCGCGGAACGAGCACGCGGTCTTCGCCGCGGGCGGGCAGCACCTGGTGGTCGGGGTCATCGGCGGCGCCGCACCGGCGGGGAGGCCCGCCGCGCTCTTCGAGCAGGTGCGGCGGGTGACGCCGGCTCGGCTCGGCGGCGGCCGGCCGCTGCGGTTCCGCCTGGAGCGCGCCGGCCGGCTGCGATCGCCCGCCCCCGCTGGCGGCACCGGACGGATCCGGCTGGCGCGGGACCCCGGCGCCTCCGGCTGGACCGCCGTCGACGGCGTCACGACCAGCGACTGGCTGGTGCCCGACGCCTACGACCTGGCCTGGGAGCCCGACGCGACGCACCTCGCCCGCACGACCCGGGTGCGGATCGGCAGCGGCACCACCGCGATCGCCGCGCCCGCGCTGCGCCGGGGCACGACGGTGCGGCTGCAGCTGCTCGCCGGCGGAGCGCCGGCGCCGGCCGGCGTCCGGGTGACCGACGGCACCGGCTTCGTCCGCACCTCGGACGCTCAGGGCCGGGTCGTCGTGGAGGGGGTCGCCCCGGGCACGCACCGATTCACCGCGGGCACGACGGCGCGGGAGGCGAACACGACGGGGGCACCGGCCGACGGGTTCCTGCCGGTCGCGGTCACCGTGCGCGCCGGGGCCGGGGCCGGGGCCGGACAGGAGGCCGTGGACGTCGACGTCGCGCTGACCCCGGCCGCCTCGATCACCGGCACGGTCACGGCGCGCGGCAGCGCGCGGGTGCGACTGGTCGCGCAGGACGCGGAGGGCGACGCGGTGAGCGCGACGGAGGTGGTCGGCGGCGGGCGGTTCGCCCTCGGCGGCCTGCCCGCCGGCACCTGGACCGTCGTGGCGGACGACCTCGAGCGGCACGTGCACGACCGCCTCCTGGTGACGGTCGCGCAGGGCGCAGCAGCCGAGACGCCGCGAGCGCTGGTCCCGGCGATCGCGGACCCGGTCGTGTCGGGCCGCGTGATCGGCGGACGGAAGGCGCACGTCGCGCTGTCCTCCGGCGGCGCCGACATCGGGATCGCCACCTGGCTCTCGCCCCGCTACTCGTCCTCCTACCGCGTCGCGGTGCCGCCGGGGCGGTACGTCGCGCGGGCGAGGAGCGACCGCGCCCTGGAGCCGACGGGCGTGCGGCTGACCGTCTCGGGATCGAGGCGGCAGGACCTGCGCAGCGGAGCCGCCCGCTCGTACGCCGGTGCCCGGTTCACCGTGAACGGCCACGCCGTGAGCCCGGGGATCCAGGCGGTCTCGCCGACGGGCGACGTGCTGGTGTTCGGCGGCCGCCGGGGCGGCAGCACGCTCGGGACGCTCGAGCGGCACCACTGGAGGTCCACGCGCGGCACGGCTCCCGCGGTGGACGGGCCGTGGAGCTTCGTCCCGCCCGAGGGCGCCTTCCGGCTGCGGGACCGCCGCGTCACCGACATCGGCACCTGGGCGGTCTCGATCCGCCGCTGATGCGGAGGTGGCGGAGGATGGGGGATTCGAACCCCCGAGGCTGTTACACCAACACGCTTTCCAAGCGTGCGCCATAGGCCACTAGGCGAATCCTCCTGGTGCGGCGAACCGCAGGCCGAGAAGCATCCTAGCGATCCCGGCGGCCGCCCGCGCCGTCCCGTACACTCGGGCACGGCTCCCCGCGTGGCGCCATCCAGGCCAACTCCCCCAGGGCGGAAACGCAGCAAGGGCAACCGGGCTCTGGCGGGTGCGCGGGGGGTCCTCCACCCGCTCTGGGGCGTGCCGTCCGACGTCGCAGCGCTTAGCGTGCCGGGCATGACCGTGGTCGCCGATCCGCTGGACCGCACGCTGCTGCCCTTCCGGCACCTGCGCTGGCGCTCCACGGTCGTCGCCCTCGTGGCGGCCGCCGGCCCCGTCTGCGGGGTGACGGTGTGGCTCGCGCTGCAGAGCGGGAACCTGCTGCCGGCGCTCGCGCTGACCGGCCTGATCCTCGCGGCGGCCGCCCTGCTGACCTGGCGGGTCGCCGCGTCGCGGACCGTGCTGGAGCCCGACGGTCTGCGCACGTGGACCCCGCGCCGCCACGACGTGCACGTCTCGCGCGGGCGCGTCGTGCGCGCCGCGGTGCGCAGCGTGCGCTCCTCCGACGGACGCCGGGTGATCCGCCACCTGTTCCTGCTGGACGCGCAGGACCGCACCGTGCACCGCATGTGCGACCGGTGGTGGACCGACGAGCAGATCGGCCGCGTGGCGCGGCACTTCGAGGTCCCGATCGAGACGTCGCCGGAGGCGGTGCAGCTGAACGAGCTGCGGCGCACGGTGCGCCACCAGCTGCAGTGGGACGAGCGGCACCCGTTCCTCGCCAGGACGGGCACCGCCCTCGCGGGGGCCGGCCTCTGCCTGCTCGTGGGCTGGCTGGCCACCGCGGCGCTCTAGGCGACGAGGCCGCTCAGCGGTCCTCCGCGCCCCACTCCTGGCCGTACCCGCCCGCCTGGACGGGTCGCGCCATCAGGTCCAGGAACGGCTTCGCGTCGAACGCCTCCGGACCCAGCACGCCCACACCGCTCCAGGCGCCCGTCGCCAGCAGCTCGAGCGCGATCACCGGGTTCAGCGCGGTCTGCCAGACCACGCACTGGCTGTCGAAGTCGCGCATCGTGTCGGCGTTGTCGGCCACGTGGTACAGGTACGTGGACCGCGGGGCCCCGTCCTTGCCGGTGCCCGTGACCCACAGGCCGGCGCAGGTCTTCCCCTCCATCCGAGGGCCGATGGAGGCGGGATCGGGCAGCGCGGCCGCGACCACGTCGCGCGGCGCCACCTCCACGGGGCCGGCTGCGCTGCGCACGCGGATGGGCGTGGTGGAGGCCATCCCCAGGGTCTCGATGGTCTTCAGCACGCCGATGAACTCGGCACCGAGGCCGTACTTGAAGGTGACGCGCTGCGCGTCGAGCCAGCGCGGCATCAGCAGCACCTCCTCGTGCTCCACGTTGACGCACTCGACGGGACCGATGCCGGCCGGGAAGTCGAAGACCTCGGGCTCGCTGAAGGGAGCTGTGGTGAACCAGCCCTCCTCGCGCTGCCAGACCACCGGCGGGTTCAGGCACTCCTCCAGGGTCGTCCAGATGCTGAACGACGGGGCGAAGACCTCCTCCCCCCGCTCGTTCCGCACGACCAGGTTCGCGCCGTCGCGCACGCCCAGCTCGTCGACGGCCGAGAACAGGTGGTCCACGGCGTACCGGGCGAAGACGTCGGAGAGGCCGGGCTCGACGCCCATGCCGACCAGGGCCAGCCGACCGGCCGCCTCCCAGTCGCCCGCCTGCGCGAACTGGTCGTCGCCCAGCTTGACGCCGGTCTTCTCGTAGGGCTCCGTCGGGTGCGGCTCGGAGAGGCTCATCGCCATGTCCAGGTAGTCGGCCCCGGCGGCGAGGGCGCCCGCGAAGATCGACTGCACGAACTTGGGCTCCACCGCGTTCATCACGTGGGTGGCGCCGTGCTCCCGGGCGACCGCCGCGACCTTCTCCGGGTCGGAGGCGTCGATGTGCGCGGCGGCGAAGCGCCCCGCCACCCCGGCCCCGTGCCGCTCGGCGATCCAGCGGACCGTGCGCTCGGCCCGGGAGGCGTCGTAGTCGGTCAGGACCACGCGCTCGTAGAACGAGCGGGTGGCGGCGATCTTCGCGATCGCGTCCCCCACTCCCCCGGCACCGACGATGAGGATCCGCATGGGCAGACGCTAGTGGTTCACGGGTGCCGGGTCCCGGTCGGCGCAGCCCGACCAGGACCCGGAACCGCGACGCCGCCGGTCAGGCGCCCTGCACGGTGGAGGCGGAGCCCAGGTCGTAGACGGTCACGCCGCCGACGGTCGAGGAGGTGAAGTTCGACTCCACCCAGGCGGCGATCTCGGATGACGCGCTGGAGCCGCCGTTCGAGCCGCCGCGCATGCCGCCGCCGATGAACCAGTGCACCTTCCCCTGCGCCACGTACTGCTGGAACTCCGCGAGCGTCGGGGACGGGTCGCTGCCGTTGAAGCCGCCGATCGGCATCACGGCCTCGCCGGACGCGAGCTGGTAGGAGGCCGCGTTCTGGGAGCCGATCGTCGCGGCCGCCCAGGTGTAGTCGGAGGCGTTCGACTGCAGCGCGGTGACCAGCGCCGCGGCGACGTCGACGTCCCCGCCCAGCAGGCCGCCCGCTCCGCCGCCGCCGAAGCCGCCCAGCGTGCCGGCACCGCCCTGCGCGCCCGGGCCGAAGCCCTGCTGCGTGCCGCCCTGCGCGCCTGTGCCGCCCTGGGGCCCGAAGCCCTGGCCGCCGCCGGGCGCGAAGCCCTGCTGGCCCTGCTGACCGGTGCCCTGCTGCCCGCCGAAGCCGCCGCGCACGCCTCCCGGTCCGCCGCCGCCGAACCCGCCGCGGCCGCTCGCGACCGCCGGTCCCGCCGTCGGCAGGGAGCCGGTGTGCGCCGTCAGCGTCGTGTCGACCGACCAGGCCAGGGGCGCGGCCAGCGCGGCGACCAGGGCCGCCGCGGCGCCGACGACGGCGAGCCGCCGCATCAGCGGTGCCAGCAGCAGCGCCGCAGCGGCGAGCACGCCGGCCATCACGACGACGGTGCGCAGCCAGGGCAGGAAGTCGGCCGCCTGCGACATCAGGGAGAAGGACCAGGCGGTGGTGCCGAGCACGACGACCGCGGCGACGACGCGCGCCCAGAGCGCCGAGCGACGCTGCCACAGCAGCCAGGCGCCGGTGCCGACGAGCCCGCCGATGGCCGGCGCGAGCGCCACGGAGTAGTAGGGGTGGATGATGCCCGCGCCGAAGCTGAAGGCCAGCGCGGTCACGACCAGCGTGCCGCCCATCAGCAGCACGACCGCGCGGGCGCCGTCGGTGCGCGGCCGCCGCCGCAGCACGACCACGCCGACCACGAGCAGGGCCAGCGCGGCCGGCAGCAGCCAGGCGATCTGGGTGCCGAACTCGCCGGAGAACATGCGGGTGATCCCGGTCTCGCCCCACATGCCGCCGCCGGTCGTGGCGCCTCCGCCGCCGGTGACCGAGCCGGTCTCGTCCCCGGTCAGCCGGCCCAGGCCGTTGTAGCCGAAGGTCAGCTCGAGGAACGAGTCGCTCTGCGAGCCGCCGACGTACGGCCGCATGCTCGCGGGCACCAGCTCGACCAGGGCGACCCACCAGCCGGCGGAGAGCACCAGTGCGCCCAGCGCGCCGAACAGGTGCGCGAACCGGGTGCCGATCCGACGCGGGGAGGCGAGCAGCACGACGCCGACGAGCACCGGCAGGATCAGGAACGACTGCAGCTGCTTGGTGAGGAACGCGAAGCCGACCGCGACGCCGGCCCACAGCAGCCACTTCAGACGGCCGTCCTCGACGTGCCGCAGCGTCAGCCATGTCGCCAGCGTGACGAGCAGCACCAGCAGCGCGTCGGGGTTGTTGAAGCGGAACATCAGCACCGCGACCGGGGTCAGCGCGGTGACCGCGCCCGCGATCAGCGCCGCCTGCGGCGCGAAGTGCCGGCGGACGATCGCCCACACCAGCGCGACGGTGGCCACCCCCATCAGCGCCTGCGGCAGCAGGATCGCGAGCGGGCTGAGCCCGAACAGCTTCACCGACAGGGCCATCACCCAGAGCGAGGCGGGCGGCTTGTCCACCGTGATCGAGTTGCCGGCGTCGGACGAGCCGTAGAGGAACGCCTCCCAGTTCGAGGCGCCGGCCTGCACGGCCGCGGAGTAGAACGCGTTCGCCCACCCGCTGGCCGACAGGTTCCAGACGTACAGCAGCGCCGTCGCCCCGAGCAGGCCGAGGAAGGCGGGGCGGACCCAGGCGGCGTCGGTCGCCCGGCCGCGCCAGAGCGCGCGCGGGGCGTCCTTCACGCGGCCGGCGAGGTGCCCGGCCGCGATCGAGGTGCGCGAGGGGGTCGTGGTCGAGGTCACTTGACGGGCTCCAGTCGGATGTCGGCCTCCGTCGAGGCGGGGTCGGCGAGCGCCTGTCGGCGCGCGTCGGGGGCGGCGCGCCGGGTGCGGAAGACCCAGCCGCGCAGCAGGACGAAGCGCACGACCGTGGCGGCGAGGTTGGCCGCGGTCAGCACGAGGATCTCGGTCAGCGGGGAGGCCTGCGGCGATGCGGCGTGCAGCACCAGCAGCGACCCGGAGGTGATGCCCCAGGCGACGCCGAAGACCACCAGCCCCTGCACCTGGTGGCGCACCGCGCCCAGGCGGCCGGTGACCCCGAAGGTGAACCAGCGGTTCGCCCAGGTGTTGCCGACGGCGGTGAGCAGCAGGGAGAGGAAGTTCGCGGCCTGCCCGCCGAGCAGCGGACGCAGCACCAGGTAGAGCAGCGCGAAGGCCAGGGTCGAGGCGGCCCCCACCGCGGCGAAGCGGATCACCTGGCTGCGGAACGTCGGCCGCGCCTCGGGCGCCAGCGGTCGCCGCCCCAGCTCCTCCGCGATCGCCTCGACCGGGATGCGGTGCCGCGTCAGGTCGGCGAAGAGTCGGGCGATGCCGCGCAGGTCGTCCTTCGCGGTCTGCGCGATGTCGACCCGGCTGTCGGGGTCGTCCTGCCAGTCCACCGGCACCTCGTGGATGCGCAGGCCGGAGCGCTCCGCCAGCACCAGCAGCTCCGTGTCGAAGAACCAGCTGTCGTCCTGCACCAGCGGCAGCAGCCGGTCGGCGGCCTCCTTCGTGATCGCCTTGAACCCGCACTGCGCGTCGCTGAACGACGTCGACAGCACGGTGCGGACGATGCCGTTGTAGGAGCGGCTGATGAACTCGCGCTTCGTGCCCCGCACCACCCTGCTGGTCCGGGTGAGGCGGGAGCCGATCGCCAGGTCGGAGTGGCCCGACAGCAGGGGTGCCGTCAGCGGCCCCAGCCCGGCCAGGTCGGTCGAGAGGTCGACGTCCAGGTAGGCCAGCACCCGGGCGTCGGAGGCGGTCCAGGCGGTCCGCAGCGCCAGGCCGCGACCCTTGCGGTCCAGCCGCACCGCGCGCACGTCGGGCAGCGTCTCCGCGAGCCCGGCGGCGACCTCGAACGTGCCGTCGGTGCTGGCGTTGTCGACGATCGTCACCCGCCAGGACACCGGCATGTGCCGGCTCAGGTAGTCGTGCAGCCGCCAGATGCTCGCCTGCAGCACGTGGGCCTCGCCGTGCACGGGCACGACGATCTCGATGTCGGGCGCGGGGGTCTCGTCGGTCACGGCAGCGACAGTGGGCGCGGAACCCAAGCGTCTCCGATGAGGCGCCGATGACCGGTCGAGGACGCTCCGGAGAGGATCGCCAGAACGGGATCAGGCCGGCTGCGGCTCCTCGGCGTCGCGTTCGGCCGACTGCTGCGCCGCCAGGCGGGCGTACAGGCCGTCGAGCCGCAGCAGCTGTTGGTGGGTCCCGCGCTCGACCACGCGGCCCTGGTCCAGCACCAGGATCTCGTCGGCGTCGACGATCGTCGACAGCCGGTGCGCGATCGCTATGGTCGTGCGACCCGAGGAGGCGGCCTCCAACGCCTGCTGCACCACCCGCTCGGACACGGAGTCGAGCGCGCTGGTCGCCTCGTCCAGCATCACGACCGGCGGATTCTTCAGCAGCACCCGCGCGATGGCCACGCGCTGCTTCTCGCCGCCCGACAGCCGGTAGCCGCGCTCGCCGACGACGGTGTCGTAGCCGTCCGGGAACCCGGCGATCGTGCCGTGGATGTTCGCCCCGCGCGCCGCGGCCTCGATCTCGTCGTCCGTGGCCTCCGGCTCGGCGTACCGCAGGTTCTCGCGGATCGTCGCGTGGAACAGGTAGGTCTCCTGGCTCACGATGCCGATCGCGCCGCGCAGCGCGTCCTGCTGCAGGTCCTTCACGTCGATCCCGGCGAACCGCACGACGCCCTCGGTCGCGTCGTAGAGGCGCGGCACCAGGTAGCCGATCGTCGTCTTGCCGGCGCCGCTGGGGCCGACCAGCGCGACGGTGCGCCCCGGCTCCGCGACGAACGAGACGTCGCGCAGGATCGGCACCGGCTCCTCCTCCGGCCGGGCCGCGGGGTAGGAGAAGCCCACGTGCTCGAACTCCACGCGGCCCAGGCGCTCGTCCTGGGGCACCGCCCGCGCGCCGGGGGCGTCCGTGATGGCCGGCTTCAGGTCCAGGTACTCGAAGATGCGGGCGAACAGCGCGCTGGACGTCTGCAGGTCGAGCGCCACGCGCAGCAGGCCCATCAGGGGCCAGGTCAGACGCGCCTGCACGGTGGTGAAGGCGACGATCGTGCCGGCGGTGATGCCGGTCGCGCCGCCGGCCAGCAGCGCGCCGGCCGCCAGGTAGACGAGCGCGGGCACGATCAGCAGGAAGACCTGCACCGAGGCGAAGAAGCCCTGCCCGGTCATCTCCTGGCGCACCTGCAGGCGCAGCTGGCGGTCGCTCTCCGCGGCGTAGCGGTCGGTCTCCTGCTGCTGCCGGGTGAACGACTTCGCCAGCAGGATGCCGGACACGCTCAGCGCCTCCTGCGTGATCGCGGACAGCTCGGAGAGCGACTCCTGCGTCTTCGTCGCGATGCGCGCGCGGCGCTGCCCCACGCGGCGCTGCACGAGGGCGAGCAGCGGCAGCAGGATCACCGCCACCAGCGTCAGCGGCGGGCTCAGCAGCAGCATGGCGACGAACGCCGCGATGACGGTGACGGTGTTGCCGACGACGGAGGAGACGGTGTTCGAGAGCACGTTCGCCACGCCGCCGACGTCGTTCGCCAGCCGCGACTGGATCACACCGGTGCGGGTGCGGGTGAAGAAGCCCAGCTCCATCTGCTGCAGGCGCGTGAACAGGCGCTCGCGCAGCGACGCGGTCACGCCGTTGCCGACGTTGGCGGTCAGCCAGGTCTGCCAGACGCCCAGCACCTGCGACACCACCCAGACCAGCACCATCGCGCCGACGATCTCGGCCAGCCGGGGCAGGTTCGGCCCGCCCGCGGGGAACAGGCCCTGGTCGAACGCCTGCTCGGTGAGCAGGGGCGGCAGCACGGTGAGCGCCGCGGTGATCAGGACCAGCGAGACGGTGATCGCCAGCGGCCGGCGGTAGGGCGCGAACAGCTCGCGCAGCCGTCGCCCGAAGTCGGGGATCTGCGGGGCCTTCGCGTTCTCCGCCCTCGCGGCCGACGCGTCGCCGCCGTGCGGCCGCACCATCCGCATGCTCATCGGATCAGGCTAGGACGCGCCTCGGACGGCCCCGCGCGCGTTCGCTCCCGGCACGCGCGGCGCCGCGGGGAGCGGTCGCAGCCCGCTTCCAGCCCGCGTCCCTACCGTCCGGCCATGAGCGACACCGACGAGAACATCACGCACGTGTTCGACCAGACCAACGGCGTGCTGGACGGGTTCGAGGGAGAATCCGACGGCACCTCCGAGGCCGCGGTCGACGACGCGGCTGCCCGCAGGGACGGCCGACCGGGCGACGACGCCGCCCCGCGATCCGGCGGCGACGCCGGCACCGGGACCGACCGCGACGCGCCCGAGCACGCGTTCGCCGTGGACGGCGGGGGCACCGCCACCGACCTGGACGACCGCGACCGCGACACCGCGTCCGGCGGCGGCGCCGCGGCGGCGTCGGGCGGCGGAGCGCACGTCGCCGCGACGTCCGACACGACCGACCGCGGATCGTCGGGCGGGTCCGCCGACGCGGACCGCAGCGCGGAGCCGCGGACGTTCGACGAGGGCGATCGCGACGACGGGAGCGCGCGGGTGCGGGAGACGGCGGACGGTCCCGCGGGCGCGGGCGCCGGCGCCGGCGGCACGGACCGGGGCGACGACTCGATCGCCCATGTGTTCGACCAGACGAACGGCGTGCTGGACGGGGTCGAGGGCGAGTCCGACGGCACGGCTGCGGGCGACGAGGCCAGCGCCGCCGACCGGGACGGCCGCATCGAGCCGAACCCGGTCGGGCAGCAGGACGCGTGGCGCGACGACCACTACGGCGCCGACGACGGGCGCGACCGCAACCCCTGATCGCGCTGCGCGGCCTCCGCGCCGACCGGCCGGCTCCCGGCCGGACCGCGCGGAGGCCGCCTCGGCGCCCTCGCAGCCGGGCCTCCTACGGTCCGGGGATGAGCGACATCACGAGCGGCGCCGAGGACGGCGTCGCAGACCCGGAGAACCACCTGACCGCCGAGGACGCGGGGACCACGACGGATCCCGCCGACCTCGTCGACGAGGACGCGCGGAAGGACTGAGACCCCGCGCCGATCAGGCCGGGTCGCGCAGCCAGGCGGTGGCGTCCGCCGGCAGGCGTCGATCCGGCCCGATCGGCGCGGACGACAGCAGCACCTCGCCCTCCGGCAGCGCCGCCGGCTCGCGGAACGCGGTCACCGACCGCCAGCCGGGCCGGACCACCTCGACCACGTGGGAGGGCCCGGCCGGGAACTCGGCCGTGAAGTCCACCGGCAGCGACGCCCGCAGCGCCAGGGCGCCCCGGTAGAGCGACAGGGTCGAGTGCGGATCGCCGGCCTGGTCCTCGGCCGCATACCGGGCGAACCATCCGGGCTGCGGCAGGTGGGCGCCCCCGGCGCCGAAGCCGAACGACGGTCCGTCGGCCGTCCAGGGCAGCGGCACGCGCGAGCCGTCCCGCCCCTTGCGCCGGCCGCCGGTGCGCACGTGCACCGGGTCCTCCAGCGCGCTGAAGGGCAGGTCGGCCACCTCGGGCAGGCCCAGCTCCTCACCCTGGTACAGGTAGGCGGACCCGGGCAGAGCCAGCAGCAGCAGGGCCGCCGCGCGCGCCCGCCGCAGCCCGGCCTCGCGGTCCTCGGCCGGCTCGGCGCCGTCCGACATCAGCCACGCCCCCAGGTCGACGTCGTCGGGCAGGCCGTACCGGCTCGCATGCCGCACCAGGTCGTGGTTCGACAGCACCCAGGTGGTCGAGGCACCCGCGCGGCGGGCGAAGTCGAGCGCGTCCAGGATGCGCACGCGGAACCGGTCCGCGTCCCACGGCTCCTGCACCAGGTCGAACTCGAACGTCTGCCCCAGCTCGTCCGGGCGGGCGTACAGCGCCAGACGGCCCTCCGGCGCCCAGGCCTCCGCCACGGCGGCGCGGGGCGGGTCGTACTCGTTCAGCACCCGGCGCCAGCCGCGGAAGATCTCGTGCACCTCGTCGCGGTCGAACAGCACGTCGGTGCCGTCGCTGCGCACCGCGTCGCGCGAGATGGCGGGATAGCTGGCCAGCGGCTCCGACAGGTCCTTCGCCAGGCCGTGGGCCACGTCGACCCGGAAGCCGTCGACCCCGCGGTCGGACCAGAAGCGCAGGACGTCGTGGAACTCCTCCCGCACCTCCGGGTTGCTCCAGTCGAAGTCCGGCTGCTCGGGCGCGAACAGGTGCAGGTACCACTGCCCGTCCGGCACCCGGGTCCAGGCGGGGCCGCCGAAGTGGCTCTGCCAGTCGGCGGGCGGCAGCTCCCCGTCGGCGCCCAGACCGTCGCGGAACACGTAGCGGGCGCGCTCGACGGAGCCGGGGGCCGCCGCCAGCGCCGCCTGGAACCACACGTGCCCCGAGCCGGAGTGGTTCGGCACGATGTCGACCACCACGCGGATGCGCTCCGCGTGCAGCGCGGCGACCACTCGGTCGAACTGGTCGAGGGTGCCGATGCGGGGGTCGACGTCGCGGTAGTCGTCGACGTCGTAGCCGCCGTCGGCCAGCGCGGACGGGTAGAAGGGGCTCAGCCAGACGGCGTCGACCCCGAGCGCCGCCAGGTACGGCACGCGGTCCAGCAGCCCGGCGAGGTCGCCGATGCCGTCGCCGTTCCCGTCCGCGAAGCTGCGGGGGTACACCTGGTAGACGACGGCGCTGCGCCACCAGTCGGGGTCGGTCAGGTCGCGGACGGGCTGATCGGGCACCGCAGAACCCTAGGCGGCAGTCCGACGATCTCCCTCCGTCGGAGCGGCCGGCGGGTGCGGCCTCACCGAACCCGGATCGATCGGCACGAGTCGCAGGCGTCCTCGAAGCTCGGCAGCGCGCCGGCGGTCTGCGGAGGGTCCAGCAGCACCACCCGCGCGGACCAGACCACGTCGCCGACCGTCCGCCCCATGATCACGAAGGGTTGATCCCGGCCCGCCGTGTCGCGCAGGGCGACGGTGCGCTCGCGGTCGGTGCAGCGGAAGTCGAACCGGGCGCCCGCGGATATGCGCACCAGGCCCGTGCCGATGCAGCGCAGCGCGACGGCCACGATGCGTCCCCGGGGCTGGAAGACCGTGTAGCCCTGGGGCTGGTAGGTGATGGACCGGGCGTCCGTCGACGGGTCGGCGGAGCGCCCGAAACCGAGGATGGTCTCGCCGCTCAGCGGCGGCACCGCGACATCGGCGACGGGCGGCGGGCGGGTGGCGACGATCGCGACGACCATCAGCGCCACCGCCAGCACGGCTCCCGCGAGCTGCAGGAACCGCCGCCGACGCCTCCGGACCGATGCGCTCGTCGGCCGGACCGCGTCGGCGGCCTCCGAGCCCGCGCCGCCGGTCTCGCCCGCCCGAGCGTCAGCAGACCGGGAGTCGTGCGCGCGCCCCGCTCCGAGGACGGCGGCTGCGGGCTCCTCCTCCGGAGCACCCCGCGGTACGGCCCCGGTGAGCCGCGCGAACTCGGCGACCTGCTCGGCGCCCGCTCCCTCGCGCGAGTAGAGGCGGCGGCGTGCGGCCTCGAGCTCCTGGACGGGGTCGAGGCCGGCTCCCTCGGGGCCCGGCCTCGACCCCCGCATGGTGGGGACTACTTCACCGAGCCGGCGGTCAGGCCGCGGACGAAGAAGCGCTGCAGGGAGAAGAACACGATCAGCGGGATGATCATGACGACGAACGAGCCCGCCGCGACGAGGTTCCACCCCTGGTTGTACTGGCCCTTCAGCGCCAGCAGGCCGACCTGCAGCACAGGGTTGGTCGTGCCGGCGAAGATGAAGGACACCAGGTAGTCGTTCCACACCCAGATGAACTGGAAGATCGCGAACGACGCGAGCGCCGGGATCGACATCGGCATGATCAAGCGCCAGAAGATCTGGAAATGGCTGGCGCCGTCGACGCGGGCCGCCTCCACCAGCGCGTTCGGCAGGGTCGACATGTAGTTGCGCAGGATGAAGATGCACAGCGGGAGCGCGAAGGACGAGTGCACGATCCAGGCCGCCGGGTAGCTGCCGATGATCTGGATGCCCGTCGCCTTCGTGATGGTGCCGTAGGTCTGCAGCACCGGGACCAGCGCGATCTGCACGGGGACGACCAGCAGTCCGACGACGAGCGCGAAGTAGACCTCCCGCCCCTTGAACTCGAGGAACGTGAAGCCGTACGCCGCGAACGCCGCGAACATGAGCGGAAGGATCGTCGCCGGCAGCACGATCGCGATGGTGTTGAAGAACTCGGATCCGAGGCTCTGGCCGGTGCCGCTCGTCGCCCCGGAGAGCGCGTTGGCGTAGTTCTCGACCGTGAACGACTTGCCGAGCACGGTCCACCAGCCGCTCGTCTGCGCGTCCGTCGTCGTCCTGAAGCTCGTGATGAGCAGGCCGACCACGGGGAGGAGCCAGAGGACCGAGACGACACCGAGGATCGCCGTGAGCAGGACGCGTCGCTTGGGACGCGCCGTCTTCATCGCCGTCGAGGCGGCGGAGGCCCCCCGAGTCGTGACGATGGTCGGGGTGACTTGCGTGCTGCTGGTCATCGCAGCGCCTCCTGCTCACGGTAGCTGCGGATCTGGTAGACGATCACCGGGATGACGGCGAGGAGCAGGATGACGACGACCGCCGACGCCTTGCCCTGGTTCTGGAAGCTGAAGAGCTGGTTGTAGAACTCGGTTCCCAGCACGTTGGTGTTGAACTGGCCGCTCGTCATCGCGAGGACGATGTCGAACACCTTCATGACGCTGATCAGGACCGTGATGAAGACGGCCACGATCGTCGCGCGGATCTGGGGCATGATCACGCGGAAGAAGGTCTGCTGCTCGTTGGCCCCGTCGATGCGCGACGCCTCGATCGTCTCCTCCGGGACGCCCTTGATCGCGGCGGAGAGCAGGACCATCGCGTAACCGGCATTGAGCCAGATCATCACCGCCATGATCAGGAAGCTGTTCAGGTGGAAGTCAGGCGTCTGCAGCCAGGCGATCGGGTCGTTCTTGGTGATCCCCGTGTAGAGCGCGTTCAGCAGCCCCACCTGGGGCTGTCCGGGAGCCTTCGCGTCGTAGACGAAGAGCCACATGGTGCCCGCGGCGATGCCGCTGATGGCGAAGGGGATGAAGATCAGGGTCTTGAACAGCTTCTCCCGGAAGGGCCCGAGCCGGTCGGCGAGGGTCGCCACGAACAGCCCCATGACGACGGTGAGCGCCGGCACGACGATGATCCAGAGCAGGTTGTTGAGCAACGTCTGGAGGAAGGGCCCCGAGGACAGCAGCTGCACGTAGTTCGTCACGCCGCCGAAGCTCTGCAGCCCGAATGAGTCGTACTTGATCAGGCTCTGGTACACGGTGAGCAGCGTCGGCGCCAGGATGAACACGGCCAGCAGCAGGAGCACCGGCCCGAGGAAGACGTACGGCAGCAGCCGCGCCTTCCACTTCTGATTGGTCTTCTCGACGATGAAGTTGAGGCCGAGGTAGACGAGGTAGGAGATGACGAGGCCGCCGACGACGGAGGCCAGGACGCTGACGAGCTGATTCACAGGGGACCCACCTGACGACGCTGTTGGGAGGTTTCTCGAGGCTGAACCGACGGCACTGCTGCCGATCGGCGTGAGAGGAGCGGGTGACCCGGAGCCGATCCGACCCGGGCCACCCGCTCCTCAGCGACTCACTGGGGCCAGGAGGCGTCGATCGCCTTCAGCGTCGCGTCGAGCGACTGCTGGCCGGCCGTCCACTGCGTCAGGTTGCTCCACTCGGTACCCGCGCCCACGGCACCCGGCATCTGGTCGGAGGCGTCGAACCCGAACACCTTGGCGTCCGACACGGCCTTGGCCGCGATCGGCTGGAACGGCGTGGTGTAGAGCGAGTCGTCGAAGTCGTTGTGCGGCGACAGCGCCGAGCTCCAGTCCTTGGCGTAGCCGTTGGTCCCGAACTCCTTGCTCACCAGATAGGTGGCCACGGCCTTGACACCGGCGTTGTTCTTGAACGCGGCGACGAGGTCACCGCCGCCGAGGGTGCCGGTGGTCGCAGCGTCCGACGGGGTCGGCAGCACGAAGGCGTTCACGTTGGTGGTGTCGCCCTTGGCGATCTCCGCCTGGATGTCCTTCGGGAAGAACCCGGTGATGAAGGTGCCCTGGCGCATCATGAAGCACTGGCCCTTGGACTTGCCGCTGACGAACAGGTTGTTGCCCGCTGCGCCGAAGTCCGTGGAGGCCATCGCCTTGCCGCCGCCGTTGACCTGACCGGTCTGGAAGATGGTGTCGGAGACCTTCGTCGCCGCCTTCTTGACCAGAGGCGAGTCGAACTTGATGTCGTGGCTGATCCACTGGTTGTACTGCTCGAGCCCGCCGTAGCGGAGGACGTACTCCTCCAGCCAGTCGGTCATCGGCCAGCCGTTCGAGCCCTGCGACGCGATGCCGACGCACCAGGGATACCCGAGTCCCTTGTCGATGACCTCCTTCGAGACCGCCTGCATCTCGTCGTCGGTCGTCGGGACCGTGAGGCCGGCCTTCTTGAACGCCGCCGGGTTGTACCAGACGAGGGACTTGACGTTGATGTTGTACGGCAGGCCGTAGGTCTTGCCGTTCACCTTCGCGATGTCCGGCAGGCCGGCCGCCTCGTCGGAGGTGATGGACTTCACGTCCATCAGGTCGTCCAGCGGGATCATGCCGCCGCTGATCAGCGACTTCAGCACACCGGGCTGCGGGAAGATCGCGATGTCCGGCGCGGTGCCGCCCTTGACCTGCGCGACGATGGACGTCTGGAACGCGTCGCTGCCGGTGTACTTGACCGTGATGCCCTTGGTCTTGCCCCAGGCGGTCAGGTCGTTCTGGAACGCGGTGCCCTGGTCGCCCGTGAACGCTCCGGCGACCGTGACCGTGCTGCCACTCGCCGATCCGCCCGATCCGCTGTCGCCGGTACCTCCGCCCGAGCATCCGGCCAGCGCGAGCGCTGTCCCGGTTGCCAGCGCCACGAGCGCGACTGCACGCCTCTGAAGCGTCATTGATTCGCGACCTTTCTTCGTTGAACGGTAAGCCAAATCGTTTTACCGGGAGCACCCTAGCCCCCGCCGAGGGTCAGGCTACACACCATTCAGAACACGGAACGGTAACGATTGCAAGCGGTTGCAGCGTCCGTCCGGGCATCAGTCGCGAGGCCGGGCCACGGAACCGCGGCGCACCAGCCGGCACCGGGCCGACACCGAGGACGCCGCCCGGCCCGGCTCGCCGATCAGGTTCACGGCCTGCTCCACGGCCCAGCTGCCCATCTCGTAGTGAGGGAGTTCGAAGGTGGTGAGACCGGGCAGGAGCTGAGCGGAGATCAGCTCCAGGTCGTCGACCGAGACCACCGAGAGGTCGCCGGGCACCGAGCGACCGCGGTGGAAGGCGTCCTGGTAGACCCCCATCGACATCGGGTCGTTGAACACGAACACCGCCGTCAGATCGGGGTGGGCCGCGAGGGCGCGGACCATCGCCCGCCGTCCTGCGGCGGCGTCTCCCGGACCCTCCACTGCGACCACGACCGGTTCCAGACCCGCTCCGACCATCGCCTCGCGGTGGCCGGCGGACCGGCCCTCCACCGCGGGCACGGCCTCGTCGATCGTCAGGTGCACGATCCTGCGATGGCCGGCCTCCAGCAGCAGCGCCGTGGCCTCGCGTCCGATGCGACGCTCGTCCGGCACGATCGACGCCGACCGCCCGTCGGGGTCCGAGGAGTTCACCATCACGACGGGGCCGCTCGCGAAGCCACGGGGAGCCGGGGTGATCCGGTGGAACATGGTGGCGTACAGCAGGGCGTCCACCTGCTGAGCGCGGAGCACCTCGATCTGCCTCGCCTCGACCACCGGGTCCCTGCCGGTGTTGACCACCATCAGCGTCATGCCCGCAGAGGACGCGGCCTCCTGCGCACCGAGCACGATCCTGCCTGCGAACGGGGTCGTGGCGATCTCGTCGGACACGAACCCGAGGACGCCGGAGCGCCGGTTGCGCAGCGCCGAGGCGAGCCGGTTCGGCTCGTAGCCGAGCAGCTCGGCGACCGTCCGGACCCGATCGGCCGTCGCGGCGCTGACCTTGCCCCGTCCGCTCAGGGCGTGGGAGACGGTGGTCGTCGAGACGCCCGCAGCCTCCGCCACCTCGCGGATGCCGACGCGCCCGCCCTCCCGCTCGAGTCCGCTCGACGGCACTTCCGCACTCCGCTCAGGCAGGGGCTCGCCCGCGCAGGGCTCGCACCCAGGCGCTCACGCTGCGGTTGTGCAGCACCAGGACGGCGACGACCAGCACGATCGTGACGATGAGGTTGAGCGCGTTGGGGGCGAAGAGCGTGAGGAGGCTGAGCGCGGAGACGGCCAGCAGCGCCGCTCGGGCCCACACACGTCCTCGGACCAGCAGCACCGCGAGGACGATCAGGGCAGCGCTGTAGAGGACCGTGATCATCACCAGCGCGACGACGAATCCGGGCTGCACCGGCAGCGAGGTCGAAGAGGCCTGCACGCCCACGAGCGCGGCGATGCTCAGGTTGACCACCGCGGCGAGCACCACGAGGGCGCACCCGAGCCCGACCGCCGGGGGTCGAATGGCTCGGACGGCCGTCTGGGAGCCGGGTCCCGCTGGAGAGGTCATCGCTGCGAACCCTAGCCGCCGGTCCGGCCGCGGGGATGATCCGTCGAGGACGCCCTGCTGGGCAGCCCGGGATCCACCGCCCTCGAAGGGCGCTTCCACCGCTAGCCTTGAAGGGATCCGCTCGCAGCGGCTGTCACCGGAGACCCGATGTCGAGCATCCACGACGTGGCCCGCCGGTGCGGGGTGTCGACCGCGACCGTCAGCCGGGCGCTGCGGGGCCTGCCGAACGTCTCGCCGCGCACGCGTCAGCTGGTGCAGTCGGCCGCTGCCGAGCTGGGCTACGTCGCCTCCCCGGCCGCAGCGGGACTGTCGAGCGGCCGCAACCGCGCCGTCGCCATCGTGGTGCCCTCGATGGCGCGCTGGTTCACCACCGAGGTGGTGGAGGGCGCGGACCGGGCGCTGCGCGCGGAGGGCTACGACGCGTTCCTCGTCGGCCTGGAGGTCGGCCAGAACGGCCGCGAACGCCTGTTCACCGACTCGCTGCTGCGCAAGCGGGCGGACGCGGTGATCGCCCTCGGCATCGACTTCACGCCCGACGAGCGCCGCGAGCTGCGATCCCTGGCGCTGCCCGCGGTCGTGGTCGGCGGACCGGTCGCAGGCGTGCGGACGGTCGGCATCGACGACGTCGCGGCGGTGCGGCTGGCGATGGGGCACCTGCTGGCGCTGGGGCACACGCGCATCGCGCACGTCGGCGGCGAGGACGAGTGGGGCATGGACCTGACCGTCGCGCTGCTGCGGCGACGGGAGTGGCGCGCGGCGCTGGAGCGCCGGGGGCTTCCGGCACCCGACGACCGCTTCCGGTCGGGCGGCTTCCTGATGCCCATGGCGAAGCGGGCCGCCCTCGCGCTGCTCGGCGGGACGGAGCGGCCGACCGCGGTCTTCGCCGGGTCGGACGAGATGGCGTTCGGCGTGCTGCTGGCCGCCCGCGACCTCGGCCTGCGGGTGCCCGAGGACCTGTCGGTCGTCGGCATCGACGACCACGCCTGGAGCGCCTCCTTCGACCTGACCACCGTGCGGCAGGATCCGGAGGCGCAGGGCGGCGCCGCGGCGCGCATGGTGCTGGACGAGCTGAGCGGCGTGCCGGCGCAGGCGCCGATGCAGCGCTCGCCGGTCTCGCTGGTGGTGCGGGGCACCACCGGCCCCCCGGGCTGAGCCCGCCGCAGGACGCGAGAAGGGCGCCGCCTCCGTGACCGGAGGCGGCGCCCTTCGTGCGTGGAGCGGTCCTACTTGAGGTTCACCGTGGCGCCGGCGGCCTCGAGCTGGGCCTTGGCCTTCTCGGCGGTCTCCTTGTTGGCGCCCTCGAGCACCGGCTTGGGGGCGCCGTCGACCAGCGCCTTCGCCTCGCCGAGGCCCAAGGAGGTCAGCGCACGGACCTCCTTGATGACCTGGATCTTCTTGTCGCCGACCGACTCGAGGATGACGTCGAAGGAGTCCTTCTCCTCGACCTCCTCGGCCGGAGCGGCGCCGCCGCCGGCCGCGGCGACCGCGACGGGCGCGGCGGCGGTGACCTCGAAGACCTCTTCGAACTTCTTGACGAACTCGGAGAGCTCGATGAGCGAGAGCTCCTTGAAGCCCTCGATGAGCTCGTCGGTGGTGAGCTTGGCCATGGTGGCCTCCTTTGCTGGTGGGTGTTCTTCGGTGGGCAGGACGGCCGTCAGGCCGCGGCCTGCTCGTTCTTGTCGCGCAGCGCGTCGACCGTGCGGACGGCCTTCGACAGCGGCGCGTTGACCACGTACGCGGCCCTCGTGAGCGTCGCCTTCATGGCGCCGGCGGCCTTGGCCAGCAGCACCTCGCGGCTCTCGAGGTCGGCGAGGCGGGTGACCTCGGCGGCGGAGAGCGGCGCTCCGTCGAAGTAGCCGCTCTTCACGACGAGGAGGGGGTTCGCCTTGCTGAAGTCACGCAGGGCCTTCGCGACGGCGACGGTGTCGCCGTGCACGAACGCGATCGCCGACGGGCCCGCGAGCTCGTCGTCGAAGGACGTGATCCCGGCCTCGTTGGCCGCGATCTTGGTCAGCGTGTTCTTCACCACGGAGAACGTGGCGTGCTCATGGATCTGCGTGCGCAGCTGCTTCAGCTGCGCGACCGTGAGCCCGCGGTACTCGGTCAGCAGTGCGGCGTTCGAGCTGCGGAAACCCTCCGTCAGCTCGGCGACCGTCGCTTCCTTCGTCGCCATGCGTCTCCTTCCGTCTTCTCGTGACCGAAGGGCCCGGCCGTGCCGGGGCGAAGAAAAAGCCCCGGGCGCAGATGGCCTCGGGGCGCAGCCGCTTCCGGGGCTGTCACATCGGGTCGCCTGCGCTGGACGCCGGGCGGATGCCCGGACCTTCGGTCCCCGGCGAGCAGGGACGACCGGCGGTCTTCGGTTCGAGGAGCGAGAGTAGCACGGCGGCCGCCGGGGCCGGCCCTCCGCGCTCGGTACGCTGCTGCAGCCCCGGGGAGGAAGCGAGGACGCGTCAGGTGATCACCCGACCTGCCGTCCGCCGCCGCGTCGGCCCCGCCACCACGGTGCTGCTGGCCTACAGCGCGGTCGTCGGCGGCGGCTTCGCGCTGCTGTCCCTGCCGATCGCGAAGGCCGGCCCCGGCTCCGCGGACACGCTGGCCGCGCTGTTCACGGCCATCTCCGCCGTCAGCGTCACGGGCCTCACGACGGTCGACACGGCGCAGCACTGGACCGGCTTCGGGCAGGCCGTGATCCTGCTGCTGGTGCAGATCGGCGGGCTGGGCATCATGACGCTGGCGTCGCTGATCGGCCTGGCCGTCGCGCGCCGCCTCACCCTCGGCACCAAGCTGACCACCTCCGCCGAGACCCAGGGCGTGGGCATCGCGGACATCCGCCGCTTCATCACCGGCGCCATCGTCGTGTCGCTGAGCGTCGAGGCGATCGGCGCCGTGCTGCTGACCGCCTGGTTCGCCTCGACCGGCGACTTCCCGCTCCTGCAGGCCGCCTGGTACGGGCTCTTCCACGCCGTCTCGGCCTTCAACAACGCCGGCTTCACCATCCTGCCGCGCGGTCTCGTGCCGTTCGTCGGCGACCCCGTCGTCTGCGGCGTGCTGGCCCTGCTGGTGCTGATCGGCAGCCTGGGCTTCCCCGTGCTGGACGAGCTGCGCCGCAACCCGCGCCTGCCGCTGCGCTGGAGCATGAACACGCGGCTGGTGCTCTGGGGCACGGTCGTGCTCACCGTCGTGGGCACCGTGTTCATCACCGCGGTGGAGTGGGCGCGGGCCGGCACCTTCGGCCCGCTGGACTGGCCGCAGAAGCTGCTGGCCGGCTTCTTCGCCGCGGCCCAGACCCGCAGCGGCGGCTTCACCACCGTCGACATCGGCGCCCTGGACGGTGCGACGCTGATCGTGATGGACGTGCTGATGTTCATCGGCGGCGGCCCGGCCGGCACGGCCGGCGGCATCAAGATCACCACCTTCGGCGTGCTGTTCTTCATCCTGGTCGCCGAGATGCGGGGCCGCACCGCCGTGAACGTGTTCGGCAAGCGGCTGTCCCGCGCGGTGCACCGGCAGGCGATCACGGTGTCGCTGGTCGCCGTGGGCGTCATCATCGGCTCGACGATCCTGCTGGCCCTGCTGAGCGACGAGCCCGTCGACCGTCTCGCCTTCGAGGCCGTGTCCGCGTTCGCCACCGCCGGGCTGTCGACCGGCATCACGCCCGACCTGCCGCCGCTCGCACAGGGCCTGCTGCTGCTCCTGATGTTCGTCGGCCGACTGGGACCGATCCTGCTGGCCAGCGCGCTGGCGGTCCGCATCCGGCCCCTGACCTACGAGTTCCCGAAGGAGCGCCCGATCATCGGCTAGCGTCGCGATCCGATCAGGAGGGCCGGAGATGGTGAGGCTGCGCGGGTTCGGCGCCGGCGAGACGCTGGCGGCGGAGGCGGACTCCGTCGCCGTGATCGGCCTGGGCCGCTTCGGCTCGGCGCTGGCGCTCGAGCTGATGGACTCCGGCACCGAGGTGCTCGGCGTCGACACCAGCGAGGAGCTGGTGCAGGGCATGAACGGCCGCCTGACCCACGTGGTGCGGGCCGACAGCACGCAGGAGGACACCCTGCGCGAGCTGTCGATCCCCGACTTCGACCGCGTCGTCGTGGCGATTGGCTCGAACCTCGAGGCGAGCATCCTGACCGCGTCGCTGCTGCTCGACTTCGCGGTGCCGCAGATCTGGGCGAAGGCGGTCACCGACGCGCACGGCGCGATCCTGTCCCGGCTGGGCGTCCACAACGTGGTCTACCCGGAGAAGGACATGGGGCGCCGCATCGCCCACCGGGTGCGCGGCAACCTGCAGGACTTCGTGGAGCTGGGCGACGACTTCGCGGCCGTGCGCACGCGCCCGCCCTCCTACCTGGTCGGCAAGACGGTCGCTGAGGCGAAGACGCGCGACAACCTGGGCGTCACGATCACCGCGATCAAGCGCCCGGGCGGCGGCTGGCACCACTGCACGACCGACTCCGTGATCAACGGCGACGACGTGCTGCTGGTCACCGGCCCCACGCGCAAGGCCGAGCGGTTCGCTTCAGGGCTCTAGCCTTCGGGCGTCACCTCGGTGCAGACGCTGGTCCGCGCGACCCCGTCCAGCTCGAACTCCTCGACCAGCCGCAGCCCGTCGGGGCCGGCCTCGATCCGCGAGACCGCCGTGCCCGAGACGACCGCGCCGCCCGCGACCAGCGCGTGGACGAACGCGACCTCGAGCCGGTCGCCGACCCGGGTGCCGACGAAGCGGCCGACGGTGACGGTGTCGCCGGTGTAGTCGCCGGACACCACTCCCTCCGACTCCCGGTAGCGGAAGCGGGTGGGGCGGTCCGGGTCGACCCTGCTGGCCGTGGACGACGCCATGTCGAACGTCCTGCCGTCCAGGTGCAGCGGGTCGACCCGGTCCATCGCGGTCAGCTCGGGATGTAGTCGAAGACGTCCGGGTCGGGCCCGGTGCGCTCGTCGCGGTTCAGCAGCGTGATGTCGGACATGTCGGCGTCCGACAGCTCGAAGTCGAAGATCGCGAAGTTGTCGCGCACGCGCTCCGGGGTCACCGACTTGGGGAAGACGATGTCGCCCCGCTGGATGTGCCAGCGCAGCACGACCTGGGCCGGCGACTTCTCGACGCGGCGCGAGATGCGCTCGACCACCGGGTCCTTCAGCACGAGGCCCTGCGCGATGGGCGACCAGGCCTCCGTGGCGATGCCGTGCTGGCTGTCGTACGCCCGCAGCTCGTCCTGCGTGAGGTACGGGTGCACCTCGATCTGGTTCGCCGCCGGGGTGATGGTGGTCTCGGCCGCCAGGCGGTTCAGGTGGTGCACGTTGAAGTTCGAGACGCCGATGGCGCGCACGTTGCCGGTCTCGTACATGCGCTCCATCGCGCGCCACGTCTCGACGTAGCCGCCGTCCGTCAGCGGCCAGTGCATGAGGAACAGGTCGACGTGGCCGATGTCGAGCGCGTCGAGCGTGCCCTGGAAGGCGCCCGCGGCGGCCTCCGGGTCGTGGAACGAGTTGTTCAGCTTGCTGGTGACGAAGATCTCGTCGCGGTCGATGCCCGACTCGCGCACGGCCTCGCCGACCTCGCGCTCGTTGCCGTACATCTCGACCGTGTCGATGTGGCGGTAGCCCGCCTCGAACGCGGTGAGGGTCGCCTGCTTCGTCTCGCCCGGCGGGATCTGGAAGACGCCGAAGCCGAGCTGCGGGATCTCGACCCCGTTGTTCAGCGCGATCGTCGGCACTGCGGTGTTCGTTGCCATGTCCTTCAACCTAGGGAGGAGCGTCTGGGCGCCCGCTGGCGCCGACCGCCGCCCGTGTGCGCGTGCTCGCCCGCCTCGCCCCCGGCCCCGGCCTCCCAGGGCCTCCCGCAGCCTTCATCGGGTTCGCGGTGCTGGTCGGCCTGATCGTCGTGGCCGGCGTCGCCACCCCGGCCCGCAGAGCCGCCCGGCTGACGATGCAGGGCGTGAACTCCTGACGCTGCAGGAGGGCCTCCGTCGCCGCCGGGGGGGGCGTGACGGACTGAGACCCGGGATCAGGAGTCGGGAACCGGGCCGCAGAAGTCCACGCTGCGGGCGGAGTCCGACGTCACCGCGGCGCGATCAGACGCGGCTGAGGTCCACGGTGACCGCCCGGTGGTCGGAGAGGTCGTCGCCCGACACCAGCACCTGGTCGATGCGCCACCGCTTCGGCACCAGGAAGTAGTCGTCGGTCTCGCCGGTGGAGGGATGCGATCCGTACGGGACCACGTCGGTGGTCAGCACCGCGTCGGGCCACCGGCTCCGGCGCCGCTCGAGGTGGTTCACGTTGAAGTCGCCGCCCAGGATGCGGTCCTCGTCCCGGGCGCGGAGGATCCCCTGCACCTCGGCCAGGTGCTGCAGGGCGAAGTCGTCGCGCACCGACAGGTGCACGTTCGCGAGCGGCCAGACGCCGTCGTCGGCGACGACGTCGACGAACTGGACGATGCGGTGGTGGGGGTCGGCGTCCTCGTGCTTCAGCACGAGCGTCTCGGTCGACGCGACCGGCAGCCGGGACAGCAGCCCCAGGCCCTCCCGGTAGTCGGTGTGCGTGCGGCCCTGCTGCAGGCGGGTGACCGACTCGTGCCGGAACGGGTACCCGAGCCGCTCGTTCAGCACGCCGACGGTCGTGCGGTTCGCCACGTCGGGCAGCCAGACGTCCTCCTGGAACAGGATCACGGCCGGGTCGAGGTCGCGCAGCGCCGCCACCACCCGCGGTGACCGCTGCTCCCAGTCGAAGAACCCGCGCAGGTTCAGGGAGGTGATGCGCATCCGTCGATCGTCGCGGACCCCGCCTGTCAGGTCGCCCGCCGGCCCTCGCGCGTCACTCGACCTCCACGGGCGGCAGGTCGTCCCAGCCCTGCTGCGCGTCCGCGCAGGTCTCGCGGAACACGTACTGCGAGGGCAGCCGGCGCTCGTCGCTGGTCCAGTCGATCGCGGGCCGGCGCTGCTCCTCCGGCAGGTAGCCGAGCCGGTAGACGGCCATCAGCTCCAGGTCGTCGGGCACCCGCAGCAGGTCGACGATGCGGTCCCACTGCCCCGGCACCTCCATGGGGAAGGAGACGAACTGGATGCCCATGCCGATCGTGCCGGTCGTCAGCCAGAGGTTCTCCATCGCGGCGCCCATGCTGAACAGCGAGTAGAAGGACGACAGCTCGCCCGGCCGGTACTCGGCCCGGTCGAGCATGACGCCGAGCAGCAGCGGCGACGAGGCGACCAGCCGGCGGTTCTCCGCCCCGAGCGTCTGGGGCACCCGCAGCCCGTTCATCACCTTCTGCCCGCGCCGCGTGAAGGCCTGCGAGGTGAAGGGCCGCAGGGGGGCCGGCAGCCGGTCGAAGAGCATGCCGCTGCGCCGCTCGGCCATCTCGGCCTTCGAGAAGCGGAAGTAGGGCTTGTACCGCTCGAAGAACGTGCCGTTGCTCATCGCCGTGGTCATGCTGGACCCGCTGATCTCGGCGACCGCCTCGATGGTCCGCCGCGACTCCACGACGACGAACCGCCAGGGCTGGCTGTTCAGCTGGCTGGGCGCGCGACCCGCCACCTCGAGCAGCAGCCGCTGGTGCTCCTGCGACACCGGGTCGGGCAGGAACGGGCCGTTGGTGGTCCTGCGGCGCCGGATGGCCTCGAGCAGCTGCACGGTCAGCGGCCCTCCTTGACCAGCCACGACCCGATGAACCAGGGTGCGGGGGCGAGCCCGACGGCCGCGTGCACCTGCCGGCCGATGAACGGCAGGAACGCCAGCGGGAGCAGCGCCGGGGCCAGCAGGGCGCCCTTCGTGGAGCCTCGCGCCACCCCGGTGGCCGCCGCCGCCGCGGTGGTGGTGATCGTCCCGATGTACAGCGCGTGGTGCAGCCAGCGGAACCCGCTGGAGTCGACGGCGCCGGAACGCACCCCGGTGCCGAGCGCGAGGTTCGCCGCGTAGGCGGCGGTGGCGATCGCGGTCAGGGCGCTGGTGGGGACGGCCATGCACGCATCCTCGCCCGTGTACCTGGGACGACGGGCGCAGGCGGCTCCCGAGCGGGTCGGCGAGGATGCGCGACGACGCGTGAGGAGGCACCGTGCGGGTGGTCGTGATCGGGGCGACGGGGCACGTCGGCGGGTACCTGGTGCCGCGGCTGGTGGACGCGGGGCACGAGGTGGTGGCGATCAGCCGCGGCCGGCAGGCGCCGTACCGGGAGGACCCCGCGTGGCAGCGGGGGCAGCGGGTGGTCGCCGACCGCGACGAGGAGGACGCCGCCGGCACGTTCGGCGCGCGCATCGCCGCCCTCGGGGCCGACGTCGTGATCGACATGGTCTGCTTCACCCCGGAGTCGGCGACGCGGCTGCTGGACGCCCTCCGCGGCACCGGCGCCCGCCTGCTGATGTGCGGCACGATCTGGACGCACGGCGTGCTGACGGCGGTGCCCGCGCTGGAGCACGAGGACCGCGAGCCGTGGGGCGAGTACGGCGTCGGCAAGGCGGCGATCGAGGACCTGGTGCTGGCCGAGGCGCATCGCGGGGACGGCGTGCCCGCCGCGGTCCTGCACCCCGGCCACATCAGCGGGCCCGGCTGGCCCGTGATCACGCCCGCCGGCAACCTGGACCCGGAGGTGTGGCGGCGGCTAGCGACCGGCGAGCGGCTGGTGCTGCCCGGGCTGGGGCTCGAGACCCTGCACCACGTGCACGCCGACGACGTGGCGCAGGCGTTCCAGCTGGCCGCCGAGCATCCCGAGGGGGCGGACGGCCGCGCGTTCCACGTGGTCTCCGAGCGGGCGCTGACCCTGCGCGGCTTCGCGGAGGCGGCGGCCGGGTGGTGGGGCCGACGCGCCGACCTGGCGTTCGCGCCGTTCGACGAGTTCCGGGCAACCTCGTCCGAGGAGCACGCCGCCACCTCGTGGGAGCACGTCGCGCGCAGCCACTCGGTCAGCACCGCGGCGGCCCGCGAGCACCTGGGCTGGGCGCCGGTCCACACCTCGCTCGACGCGGCCCGGGAGGCCGTCGAGCGGCTCGCGCGGCAGGACGGCTCGACGATCCCGGTCCCGACCGCGCCCTGACGCGGCGCGCCGCGGGCGTAACACGGACGCAACCGGCGTGCGCTGGGATGTCGCGATGGACCTGCCGAACCTGACCGAGGTGCGGCGGCCGACGAGCCGGTCGCAGCTGGGGCTGTCCGCCGCGGTGGTCCCGCTGGCCGGCGGCACCTGGCTCTACTCCGAGCCGCAGCCGCACCTGACGGGCCTGGTCGACCTGACGGCCCTGGGGTGGTCGCCCTGGGAGGCGCGGCCCGACGGCGGGCTCTCGATCGCGGCGACCTGCACGATCGCGCAGCTGGTCGCGATCCCGGCGTCGGCCGCGCGGCGGGCGACGCCCCTCGTCCGGCAGAGCGCGGAGTCGCTGCTGCAGTCGTTCAAGGTGTGGAACACGGCCACCGTCGGGGGCAACATCGCCACGGCGCTGGCCGCTGGCGCGCTCATCGGGCTCGGGGGCGCGCTGGACGCCGAGCTGGTCGTGTGGACGCCCGACGGCGGCGAGCGCCGCCAGCGGGTGGCGGACTTCGTGCTCGGCGAGCGGAGGACGACCGCGCTGCCGGGCGAGGTGATCCGGTCGATCGAGGTGGCGCCCGGACCGCTCGACGCCGTCACGGCCTTCCGGCGGATCGCGCTGACGCCCCTCGGCCGCGCGGGCACCGTGCTGGCCGCCCGTCGCGACCCGGACGGCGCGGTCGTGCTCTGCGTCACGGGCGGCACCACGCGGCCGGAGGTCCTGCGCTTCGCCGCTCCCCCGACCGCCGACCTGCTGCGCGCCGCGGTCGAGCGCATCGGCACCTGGTTCACCGACGCCCACGGCGCCGCCGACTGGCGGCGGGCGATGACGCTGCGGCTGGCCGAGGAGATCCGGCAGGAGCTGGCGGCATGAGGTTCGAGCTGGACGGCCGGCAGGTCGACCCGGACGCCTTCCCCGGCCAGTGCCTGCGCACGCTGCTGCGGCAGGAGGGCGCGCACGCGGTGAAGAAGGGCTGCGACGCGGGAGACTGCGGCGCCTGCGGGGTGCTGCTGGACGGGCAGCCCGTGCACTCGTGCATCGTGCCCGCGCACCGGGCGGAGGGCCGCTCGGTCGTCACCGCGGCGGGCCTCGGCACGCCGGAGGCGCCCTCCGACGTGCAGCGGCGGTTCGCCCGGGCGGCCGCCTTCCAGTGCGGCTTCTGCACGCCGGGCATGGTGGTGAC
>JAKONM010000098.1 GCA_022701925.1 Microbacteriaceae bacterium | reverse complement strand
CACGTTGGGCCGGGACGCCGACCGCGTCGCGGTGCAGGTGGAGCTGGACTGGCACGAGCGCGCGCACCTGCTGAAGCTGCGGTGGCCGCTCGCGCTGACCGACTGCGCCGCCGAGACGGAGATCCCCTACGGCTCGACCCCGCGCCCCGTCGACGGCGGCGAGGAGCCGGGCCGCTCGTGGGTCGACCTCAGCGGCACGACCGCCGACGGCCGCCGGGCCGGGCTGTCGCTGGTGAACGACGCGAAGCACGGCTACGACTTCTCGCCGGGATCGGAGGGGCGCTCGCCGAGCATCGGCGTCACCGCGGTGCGCAGCCCCGTGTTCGCCTGGCACGACCCCACGCCGCTCGAGGACGACGGCGTCTACGTGCACCAGGACCAGGGCCTGCAGCGGTGGACCGTGCTGCTCGTGCCGCACGACGGCGGCCCCGACCGTCCCGCCCTGCACCGCCTCGCCGCCGAGCTGGGCATGCGGCCGCGGGCGATGCTCGAGGGCTTCCACGACGGCCCGTCGTCGCCGACCGCCTCGTTCGTCGCCGTCGACCACCCCGCGGTGCTCGTCACCGCGGTGAAGACGGCGGAGGACGGCGACCGCGACCTGGTCGTGCGCGCGCTCGAGACGTCCGGCGAGGCGGTGCGGGCGGCGATCGACCTGCCGGTGGTCGGCCGGCGGCTCGAGATCGAGCTGCCGCCGCACGCGCTGCGCACGTGGCGGGTCCCCGCCGACCCGTCGGCGCCCGCGGTGCCGGTGGACCTGATCGAGTGGCCGCTCGACGCGGTCGCCCCCTGGGAGGAGCACGGATGACCGGATCGGCACCGACGGGCACGCTGCAGGGCTGGGCGCGATCGCCCTTCACCGCGCACGGGCGCACGCACGACGTCTTCGAGCGCGGGGAGGGGCCGGGCGTCGTCCTGATCCCGGAGGTGCCCGGCATCTCCCCGGAGGTGCTCGGCTTCGCGGACCACCTGGTCGCGGCCGGGTTCACGGTGGTGGTGCCCTCGCCGTTCGGCACGCCGGGCCGCGCCGTCTCGACCGGGTACGCGCTGGAGACGATCGCCCGGCTCTGCGTCTCCAGCGAGTTCCGCGCCTTCGCCACCGAGGTGCGGCGCCCGATCACCGACTGGCTGCGCGCCGTCGCGATCGACCTGGCCGGCCGCGCGCCCGGCCCCGGCGTCGGCGTGATCGGCATGTGCTTCACCGGCGGCTTCGCGCTGGCCGCGGCCGTCGAGCCCGCGGTGCTCGCGGCGGTGATGAGCCAGCCCGGCGTGCCGTTCCCGGTCAGCCGGGCGCGGAAGGTCAACGGCGGCCTGTCCAGCCAGGACCTGGAGACCGTCGGGCAGCGCGCCGACCGCGGCGAGCTGTGCGCGATGGGCCTGCGCTTCAGCGAGGACGGCATCGTGCCGCTGGAGCGCTTCGCGACCGTGAAGGCCCGGCTGGGCGACGCGTTCGAGGTGGTGCAGCTGGACTCGTCCCGCGGCAACCCGGGCGGCTTCTCCTCCAGCGCCCACTCGGTGCTGACCGGCGAGGTGCGCGAGCAGCCGGGCCACCCGGCCTACGAGGCCCGCGAGCGCGTGGTCGCCTTCCTGCGAGAGCGCCTGACCTCCTGACCGCCGGTCGCCCGACCGTCCGACGAGCCCGTCAGCAGGAACCATGCCCGTCAGCAGGGAGCGGGCGCCTCCTCCTCCCTGCTGATCGGCCTCGTTCCTGCTGTCGGGCTCGGCGGACGGGTCAGGAGGCGAGGCGCTGCAGCAGCTCGACCGCGACCGGGATCCAGCGCAGCAGGCCCACGACCGACAGCGCGAGGCCCGCCATCGACTGGCCGAACCCCGTACGGTTCTCGCCCGCGGCGGCGAGTCGTCTGCTGCGCGCGAGCCCGGTCAGCGAGACGACCAGCCCGACCAGCGACACGAGGCCGTAGGCGCCCACCACGAGGCCGAGCACGCCGAGGACGACCGCCGATGCGGCGGGCGCGTTCACCGCGGCTGACGCCCGTGCGGCGGACCGCAGGGGCGCCCCGCCGGCGGCCGCCATCGCGCGCTCCCGCGTGGAGGTCGCGGCCTGCTCGCCGGCCGCGCGCGCCGCACGCTGCGCGTCGACCACCGCGGAGCGGGACGCGGCACCGGGGGCGGCGGCCGCCCTGCGAGCCGCCTCCAGGGCGCCGACGCCGCGCCGGGCGTCGTCCTCCGCCACCGGACGGATGCCCGTGGGCCGGTCGGGCGCCTCCGCCGCGGCCTTGCGGGCGTCGGACCAGCCGAGCCCGTTCCACCAGCGCAGCATGCCGGGGCGCTGCGGGTCGGGCTTCCAGCCGGGCTGCACGGGGTCGGGCATCGCCGCCTCCTCGGGTCGCTGGCCCGCAGTCTCCCGCACGCGGCCGTGCACCGCGAGGCCCGGCGACGGAAGTCCTGCGGGGTCGGACCGCCGGGCGCCGCGAGCCGCCGCCCGGGTGCGCCTGCGCGCCGCGGCCCCGGATCCGCTCGGCTCAGAACCGCAGCAGCGCGACGGCGTCCGCGAACAGCCGCGGCGCCTCCTGCGGTGTCGCGTGCCCCACCGCCAGATGCGGGTTCGCGACCAGGTGCGGGAAGTGCAGGCGGTGCTCGGCCGGGTCCGGCGGCGGCCCGAGGCCGTCGCGGGTGGCGTCGACGACGATCGTCGGGACCCGGATCGGCGGCAGCGGAGCGATCCGCGCCTCCGTCTCGGCGTACGCGGGGTCGCCGTCGACCAGCCCGTAGCGGTGGCGGTAGCTGTGCACGACCACGTCGACGAAGTCCGGGTTGTCGAAGGCGGGCGCGGTGGCCGCGAAGTCCGCGTCGGTGAAGCGCCAGCCCGGCGACCACTCCTGCCACAGCAGCCGCGCGAACTCGGCGCGGTGCGCAGCCAGGCCGCGGCGGCCGCGCTCGCCGTGCAGGTAGTACTGGTACCAGCGGTGCCGCTCCTGCTCCGGCTCGGCGGGCTCGGCGCCCCGCGACAGGTCCTGCACGTTGTAGCCGTCCACGGTGACCAGCCCGGCGACCCGCTCCGGCCAGAGCATGGCCACCAGGCAGGCGGCGCGGCCGCCCCAGTCGTAGCCGGCCAGCACGGCCGGCCCCAGGTCCAGGGCCTCCAGCAGCGCGACCAGGTCGTGTGCCAGGGCGGCCTGCTGCCCGGACCGCGGGGTCGCCTCGTCGAGGAAGCGGGTGCCGCCGTACCCGCGCAGCCACGGCACGACCACGTGCGCGCCGCGATCCGCCAGCAGCGGGGCGACGCGGTCGTAGGCGTGGGCGTCGTAGGGGAAGCCGTGCAGCAGCACGACGGGGGCGCCTGCGGGGTCGCCGTACCGCTCGAAGGCGACCTCGAGCACGCCGGCGGTGATCGTCTCGACCATCCGACAAGGGTGGGGCCCCGCTGCTGGGAGGCCACGTCGGCGGTGCTCCTGACGGC
>JAKONM010000076.1 GCA_022701925.1 Microbacteriaceae bacterium | reverse complement strand
GCGCTGGCGGCCTCGGTGCTGGCGGTGCGCGGCCGGCCGTGGCGGGCGGGCGTCGTGCTGGGCCTGGCCATCGCCGTGAAGTTCCTGCCCGTGCTGGTCGTGCCGCCGCTGCTCAAGCGGCATCCGCTGCGGCTGCTCGGCGCCGCCCTCGCCGTCGTGGTCGCCTCCTACGCGCCCCACCTGCTCGCCGCGGGCGACGCGGTGATCGGCTACCTGCCGGGCTACCTGGACGAGGAGGGGTACGACGGCGGCTCCCGCTCCGCCCTGCTCTCCGCCGTGCTGCCGGACGCCGCGGCCACCGTCGGCGCCGCGGTGCTGCTGCTCGTCGTCGCGCTGCTCGTGCTGCGGAAGGCGGACCCTGCGGACCCCTGGGCCGCGCAGGCCCTGGTCGTGGGCGCCGCCCTGGTGCTGGTGAGCCCCCGCTACGCCTGGTACGCGCTGCTGCTGCTGCCGTTCATCGCGATGAGCGGCCGGTGGGAGTGGTTCGCCGCGGTGGTCCTGCTGTCGGTGCCCTACCTGGCCGGGCTGACCGGCCCCTTCCGCATCGGCCTGCTGGCCGTGGTCGCCGTCGTGGTGGTCGCCGCGGTGCTGCGGCGCCGCCGCGCCCGCTTCCTGCAAGTCGCCTGAACGGACCGATCCGTTTCGCCGGGGCCACCGAACCCTCGTCACCTGCAGCACAGCAACCGCAAGTACACCGTGAGCACGCCGACCTCCCGTCGGAAGGCTCCTGAGAGGACACAGCATCATGCGCATCTCCAAGAAGTCCATCGTCGGCCTCGCCAGCACCGGCCTGCTGATCGCCGCCCTGACCGGCTGCGCCCAGGCCGGCGACGGCAACAGCACCCAGCCGGGCGCCGGTTCGGGCGCATCCTCGGCCGCCTCCGAGCCCGCGGCGACCCCGTCGGCCAGCCCGACGCCGGCGCTGGACGACGTCGCGATCGGCGGCAAGACCACCCAGGTGACGCTCGACAGCGGCTTCGTCGACGCGCTGACCTCGCTGAAGCTGACCCCGGGCGTCGTCGGCGACGCGAAGCTCTCCGACGCGGGCGTCCTCACCTTCCCGATCACGGGCGGCAACGTCACGTACTACGACCCCTCCACCGGCGTGCGCCCCTACGTGCAGGGCGAGATCGACCACGAGGGCTCCGGCCTCTCGCTGACGGCCGGCGACAAGAAGGTCGAGCTGACGAACTTCGTCGTCGACCCGGGCAACGACAGCCACATCAACGGCGACGTGTCGCTGAACGGCAAGTCGGTCGTGAAGGGCGCGAACCTGTTCCGCCTCGACGGCAGCACGCTGAACCCGGTCACCATGGACGGCGACGCCTACGTGCTCGAGGGCACCACGGTGTACGTGTCCGAGGACGCGGCCAAGCTGCTGAACGACACGTTCGGCACCGACGCCGTGACCGGCGACCTGAAGGTCGGCATCGCCAAGCTGACGGTCACCGCCAAGGGCTGATCACCGCAGCACCGGATCACCGGAGGGCCCGTCCACCGTCGAGGTGGGCGGGCCCTCCGCCGTCCGCCTGTGCGGCCCCTAGGGGAGGATCCGCGCGCCGGCCGCAGGGCCGGTGGCCCGCAGCGCCGTGAAGCGGGCTGCGGACAGCGCGATCTGCAGCGAGAGCGCAGCGTCCAGGTCGGCCGCCAGGAAGGCGACGGTCGGCCCGGAGCCGGACACCAGCCCGCCGAGGGCGCCGTTGCGCCGGCCCAGCTCGAGCAGGTCCGCGAGCCCCGGCCGCAGGTGCACCGCGGCCGCCTGCAGGTCGTTGTGCAGCGCAGCGGCCAGCTCCCCGGGGTCGCCGGAGCGCAGGGCCAGCAGCACGGCCGGGTCGACGACGGGCACCGCCTCCACCGGCTCGCCGGAACGCTGCCGCAGGACGTCCAGCTCGGCGTAGACCGCAGGGGTGCTGAGCCCCTGGTCGGTGACGGCGATCACCCAGTGGAAGGCGCCGGTCGTGAGCACCGGCGCCAGACGATCACCCCGCCCGGTGCCGACGGCGGTGCCGCCGGTCATCGCGAAGGGCACGTCGGCCCCGAGCTCCGCGCCCAGCGCCAACAGGTCCTCCCGGCCCGTGCCGAGGCCCCACAGCGCGTCCAGCGCCACCAGCGCGGCGGCCGCGTCGGCGGAGCCCCCGCCCATGCCGCCCGCGATCGGCACCCGCTTCACCACGTGCATCCGGGCGCCCGCCCGGGTGCCGCTGCGCGCCTGCAGCAGGTGCGCGGCCCGCAGCACGATGTTCGACCGGTCCACCGGCAGCCCGACCGTCGAGATCGGCCCGCTGAAGGTCAGCGACAGGCGGTCGTCGGCCTCGGCCTGCAGCTCCTCCGTCAGCGCCAGCGCCTGGTACACCGTGGCGACGTCGTGGTACCCGTCGGGCTGCAGCGCGCCGACCCGCATCAGCAGGTTGACCTTGCCGGGTGCGCGTACCACGACCCGTCGGCCGGCGGCTCCCATGCCAGCGAGACTATCCCGCCGCGTGGGACCCGCGACGGACCGGCGGGCTGCGGGCGCACGCCGCCTCGGAGGCCCTAGCCTGCGGGCGACCCGACCGCCGAACCGCATTGGATCCGCCATGCTCGCTCCCGACACCGATCCCGCCTCGCTCGCCGGCCTGGAGATCGTCGACCGCAACGGCGAGCGGATCGGGCGCGTGCGCCAGGTCTACCCCGACGGCGGCGACCTGGGCTGGGCCGGCGTGCGCGGCAACCTCATCGGCACCACCGAGGCCCTGGTCCCGCTGGACCGGGCGCGGCTGGAGGACGACGTCATCACGGTGCCGATCACCCGGGCGCGCTTCCTGGCCGCGCCCCGCCGCACCCCGGACTCGACCATGGACGAGGAGGAGCGCACGCTGCTGCGGGGCTTCTACGACGACGCGGACGGCACCGCCGCGGACGAGGCCCCTGCGGCCGGCTCCCCCGTGGACGCCGCCCCCGCGGACTCCGCCGGCCGCGCGACGGGCCCGGTCGCGGTCGCCCCGCCGGTCGGCCCCGGCGACGAGCCCGACGCCGCCCAGCCGCTCGCGGCCGACCCGATCGCCGAGCAGCCGGCCGCCCCGGAGGGCGTCCCCGCGCCCCGCTCCGCGACCGCGCGCCGCAACGCGCTGCCGGTGCCGGTGCCGGAGGACGAGCCGGTGCCGCAGCCCGTGCGCGCCGACCGGCACGCGGGCGTCGTGCCCGCCGACGAGCCCGTCGTGCCGGCCGCGGCGCCGGAGGAGGCACCGCGGTCCGACCAGCCCGCCGCGTCCATCGCGGCCGCCCCGGATTCCGCTCCGGAGTCCGGCCTGGACACCGGCATCGACCGCTCCGAGCAGCGGATCCACGTGACCACCGAGCCCGTGCCGCGCACGCGGGTGGTGCTGCGCAAGGTCGTCATCACCGAGCAGCGCACCATCACCGTGCCGGTCCGCCGCGAGGAGATCCGGATGGTGCGCGAGCCGATCGAGGACGGCCGGCCCGTGTCCGACTCCGTGTTCTCGGACGCGGAGGAGGAGTACGTGCTGCACGAGGAGCGCGTGGTCGTCCGCACCGAGGTCGTGCCCGTGGAGCGCATCCGCCTGGTGCGCGAGGTGCTGCAGGAGCAGCGCGAGGTCACGGGCGAGACCTGGCGCGAGCAGATCGTCGCCGGCGAGGAACCCGTCTGACACCGTCCGTCGTTCAGGAGCGCTGCGCCGGGACGCCGCAGCACTCCTGATCGGCGGAGGATGCCCGTGATGCCGGGGCGGTCAGCGCCGGCGGCGCGGCAGCAGCAGCACCGCCGCGGCCAGCAGGGCGGCGGGCACCGCGATCCAGAGCAGCACCGGGAAGCGCAGCCACCCGACGACGCCGCAGAGCGCAGCGATCAGCGCCAGCAGCACGACGGCCGCCCGCCGCGCCTCGTCCTCGGGCGTCGGCGGCGGGCCGTCGTTCGGCGTCCAGCCGACGACCACGGCGGGTCAGCCGGCCAGCGCGACGAAGTCGGCGACGTCCAGCTGCTCGCCGCGCTTCGACGGGTCGAGGCCCGCGCCGGTCAGCAGCGCCTCGGCCTGCTGCGGCCCGCCCACCGCGGGGGCCAGCGCCTGCCGCAGCGTCTTCCTGCGCTGCGCGAAGGCGGCGTCGATCAGGCGGAACACCCGCAGCCGCAGGTCCTCGTCGCCGCGCGGCGCCTGCCGCTCGAAGCGCACGAGCACCGAGTCGACGTTCGGCACCGGCCAGAAGACCCCGCGCGGCACGGTGCCCGCCAGCTCGAAGCGCCCGTACCAGGCGGCCTTCACGCTCGGCACGCCGTAGGTGCGGGAACCGGACGGGGCGGCCAGCCGCTCCCCCACCTCCGCCTGCACCATGACGACGCCCGCCCGCAGCGAGG
Source organism: Microbacteriaceae bacterium (assembly GCA_022701925.1). Lineage (GTDB taxonomy): Bacteria > Actinomycetota > Actinomycetes > Actinomycetales > Microbacteriaceae > Amnibacterium. The sequence goes on along the minus strand of JAKONM010000076.1, from coordinate 7,531 downwards.
GCACGTCGGCCAGCAGCCGCAGCAGGATCGGCACCGCCACGTTGTAGGGCAGGTTCGCGACCAGGCGGGTCGGCTCCCCGGGCACGGCGACGCGGATGGCGTCGCCGGTCACGACCTGCAGCACGGCGGCCCGCTCGGGCAGCCGCTCGGCCGCCGTCTCGGCGAGGGCGGCCGCCAGCCGCGGGTCGATCTCCACCGCGGTGACCGCGGCGCCCGCCTCCAGCAGGCCGAGCGTCAGCGAGCCGAGGCCGGGCCCGACCTCGAGCACGGTCTCGCCCTCGGCGACGCGGGCGATGCGCACGATCCGCCGCACCGTGTTGGCGTCGTGCACGAAGTTCTGGCCCAGCGTCTTCGTCGGCTGCACGCCGAGCGCCTCCGCCAGCCGGCGGACGTCCGCGGCTCCCAGCAGTCCCGGCGCCGCGTCGTCCATCGGTCCGGCAGCGTACCGGAGCCGTCTCCTGCTCCCGCCCGCCCCGGTGACCTGCCGCTCGACGCCGCTTCCACGCCTCCACACCGGCACTCGGTGGCGAGCGCCCCCGGCCCGCGTCCGCGACTCCCCGCTCGATGCCACCTCCACGAGCTCAGACCGACGTCGAGCGGCGAGCCCGGCAGCCCGACGCCCGGGCACCGAGGAGGCGTCAGCGGGGCGCGGCGGTCGTCGCGCGCACCACCAGCTGGGGCACCAGCGGGCGGAGGGGCGGCTCGTCCGGGTCGGGGCCGAGCAGCATCGCGATGCAGCCCCGCCCCAGCTCGGCGAAGTCCTGGCGCACGGTGGTCAGCGGCGGCCAGAGGTGGGCGGCCTCGGGCACGTCGTCGTAGCCGACGATGCTCACGTCCCCCGGCACGTCGAGCCCCAGCTCGCGCGCGGCGTGCATCAGGCCCAGCGCCATGTGGTCGTTGCTGCAGAAGTAGGCGGTGGCGTCGCGCCACCGCAGCAGCTGCAGGCCCGCGCGGTAGCCGAACTCGGCGGTCCAGTCGCCCAGCACCGGCACGGGGACGGGCAGGTCCTGGTCGGACAGCTCGTGCAGGAAGCCCTGCATCCGGGCGTCCGCCTCGATCCAGTCGCGGGGCCCGGCCAGGTGCCGGATGGTCGTGTGGCCCAGCTCGATCAGGTGCCGGGTGGCCAGCCGGGCGCCGGCGGTCTCGTCCACCCCCGGCGTGGCGCCGTCGGCGACGTCGCCGCGCAGGGTGATGACGGGCACGCGCGGCGCCAGGGCCTCGATGGTCTCGAACACGCGCACCTGGGGCGCCACGACGATCAGGCCCTCGATGTCCTGGGCGATCAGCGTGCCCAGCGCGTCGCGCAGCGCGTCCTCGTCGGGCGACCGCACGGAGGCGGTGGCGACGTACCAGCCCCGGCGGGTCGCGGCGGCCTCGATCGCCTCGATGCTGCGCGCGGGCCCGTACTGGGAGCGGTTGGAGACGAGCACGCCGATCGTGCGCGACCGGGCGGAGCTGAGCGCCCGCGCCGCGGCGTTCGGACGGTACTGCAGCTGCGCCATCGCGGTCAGCACCCGCTGGCGGGTCTCCTCGCGGATCGACGGGTGGTCGTTCAGGACGCGGGAGACGGTCTGGTGCGAGACGCCGGCCTCGCGGGCGACGTCGCGGATCGAGGGCGGCTTGCCGGGGCGGGACGGGATCGACACGGTGCTCCCCCTCCCGGGACGGATCGACGGTGATCGCGGACGACGGCGCAGGGGCCGGGAGCGGCGCCGCCCTCCGCCTCCGCGACCCGGGCGGGGTGCGGACGCGGAGGGCGGCGCCGAGCGATCAGCGGCTGCCGCCGCGTCGCTTGTTGTAGAAGTCGAACGCCACCGCGGCCAGCAGCACGAGGCCCTTGACCAGCTGCTGGTACTCGATGCCGATGCCGAGGATCGACATGCCGTTGTTCAGCACGCCGATGATCAGACCGCCGATGATGGCGCCGGGGATGGTGCCGATGCCGCCCGTCACCGCCGCGCCGCCGATGAACACGGCGGAGATGGCGTCCAGCTCGAACCCGTTGCCCGCGCTGGGCGAGGCCAGGTTCAGGCCGGCCGTGAAGACCATGCCGGCGAGGGCCGCCAGCACGCCCATGTTCACGAAGATCAGGAACGTGACGCGCTTGGTCTTGACGCCCGACAGCGTCGCCGCCGCCAGGTTGCCGCCGATCGCGTAGATGTGGCGGCCGAAGACCGTGCGCCCCATCACCGCGGTGTACACGACGACCAGCACGCCCAGGATGATCAGGACGACCGGGGTGCCGTTGTAGCTGGCGAGCAGCAGCGTCACCAGCAGGACCAGGCCGATCATCGCGACCAGCTTCAGGGAGAACCACCAGATCGGCTCGTCCTCCAGCGCGTACTTCTTGCGGGTCAGGCGGCCGCGAAGACCGGTCGCGACGATCGAGACGATCGCCAGCAGGCCGATGATCACGGTGATCGGTTCGTACCCGCTGTCGCCGAGCGTCGGCAGGAACCCCGAGCCGATCGCGCGGAACGGGTCCGGGAACGGGGAGATCTGCTGGTTGCCCAGCGCGATGAACGCCGCGCCGCGGAAGATCAGCATGCCCGCCAGGGTCACGATGAAGGCGGGGATGCCGAAGTACGCGACCCAGAACCCCTGCCAGGCGCCGATGATCGCGCCGAGCACCAGGCACAGGATGATCGCGAGCCAGAAGGGCAGGCCGACTCGGGTCATCAGGACGCCCGACACCGCGCCGACGAAGGCGACGACGGACCCGACCGACAGGTCGATGTGCCCGGCGATGATCACCATGACCATGCCGACCGCGAGGATCAGGATGTAGCTGTTCTGGATGATGATGTTCGAGACGTTGTCCGGCTGCAGCGTGATGCCGCCGGTCGTGATCTGGAAGAACGCCACGATGACGATCAGCGCCAGGAACAGGCCGATCTGGCGGAACTGGCCCGTCAGGTAGCGGAACGCCGCCGCCGCCCCGTTGGCTGCGGGCTCGCGCACGTCGATCGTCTGGGGGCTCATCCCCTCCGGACGCTTCTTGGTGTCGGTCATGCTTCGGCGGCCTCTCTGAACTTGGTCATGAACTGCATGAGGTGCTCGGCGGTGGCCTCTTCCCGCGGCACGTCCGCGGTGATGTGGCCCTCGGAGAGCGTGTAGATGCGGTCGCAGATGCCGAGCAGCTCCGGCAGCTCGGAGGAGATGACGATCACGCCCTTCCCCTGGTCCGCGAGCTGGTTGATGATCGTGTAGATCTCGTACTTCGCGCCCACGTCGATGCCGCGGGTCGGCTCGTCGAGGATGAGCACCTCGGGGTCGGAGAAGAGCCACTGCGACAGCACGACCTTCTGCTGGTTGCCGCCCGAGAGCTTCCCCGTGATCGCGGCCACCGTGGGGGCCTTGATGTTCATGCTCTTGCGGTACCCGTTGGCGACCTGGGTCTCCTCCGGGGCGTTGACGAAGCCGGCGAAGTTCGCCAGCTTGCCGAGCGCGGAGCCGGACACGTTCCGCTTGATGTCGTCGATCAGGTTCAGGCCGTAGCGCTTGCGGTCCTCGGTCGCGTACGCGATGCCGGCGGCGACCGCCTGCGGCACGTTCTTGACCGTGATCTCCTTGCCGCGCTTGTACAGCTTCCCGCTGATGCCGGTCCCGTAGCTGTGGCCGAAGACGCTCATCGCGAGCTCGGTGCGGCCCGCGCCCATCAGGCCCGCGATGCCGACGATCTCGCCGGCGCGCACCATGACGTTCGCACCGTCGACGACCTTGCGGCTGCGGTCGATCGGGTGGTGCACCGTCCAGTCCTCGATGCGCAGCAGCTCCTCGCCGACGTGCGAGGTGTGGTCGGGGTAGCGGCTCTCGAGGTCGCGACCGACCATCCCGCGGATGATCCGGTCCTCGTTCACCTCGCCGGCGTGCATGTCGAGGGTCTCGATCGTGCGGCCGTCGCGGATGATCGTGACGGCGTCGGCGATCTCCTCGATCTCGTTCAGCTTGTGGCTGATGATGATGCAGGTGATGCCCTGCTCGCGCAGGTGCTTGATCAGGTCGAGCAGGTGGGCGGAGTCGTCGTCGTTGAGGGCCGCCGTGGGCTCGTCGAGGATCAGCAGCTTCACCCGCTTCGAGAGCGCCTTGGCGATCTCGACCAGCTGCTGCTTGCCGACCCCGATGTCGATCACCTTGGTGATCGGGTTGTCCTTCAGGCCGACGCGCGCGAGCAGCTTCGAGGCCTCGAGGTTGGTCTTGTTCCAGTCGATGAAGCCGCGCTTGGCCTGCTCGTTGCCGAGGTAGATGTTCTCTGCGATCGACAGGAAGGGGCTGAGCGCCAGCTCCTGGTGGATGATCACGACGCCGGCGGCCTCGGAATCGTTGATGGTCCTGAACTCGACGGGCTGGTCCTCGAACAGGATCTGGCCGTCGAACGTGCCGTGGGGGTAGACCCCGGACAGCACCTTCATCAGGGTCGACTTGCCCGCGCCGTTCTCGCCGCAGATGGCGTGCACGGTGCCGCGCTCGACCTTGATGGTGACGTTCTGCAGCGCCTTCACGCCGGGGAACGTCTTCGTGATGTCACGCATCTCGAGGATGGTGGTCATCTTGACTCCTTCGTCTTCTCACACTGGTGCCGACGGGGTACAGCACTCGTGGCGGGCCGGATGGGTCCGGCCCGCCACGGGTGAATCACGACTGGATCAGAGCTGGGACTGCTTGTAGTAGCCGCCCTTGATCAGCACGTCCTCGTAGTTGTCCTTCGTCACGATCGTCGACTGGAACAGGTAGGACGGGACGACCTTCACCTTGTTGTTGTACGACTTGGTGTCGTTCGTCTCGACCTGCTGGCCCGTCAGGATGTCGTCCGCCATCTTCGCGGCCTGGACCGCCAGCTTGCGGGTGTCCTTGTAGATGGTGGAGTACTGCGCACCGGCCACGATGGACTTGACCGAGGGCAGCTCGGCGTCCTGACCCGTGATGATCGGCAGGGGCTTGCTGCCCGAGCCGGTCTTCGAGTCGTAGCCCGCGCCGGTCAGCGCGGAGATGATGCCGATGGAGATGCCGTCGTAGGGCGACAGCACGCCGTCCACCTTCTTGCCGCCCGAGTAGGACTTGGCGATCAGGTTCTGCATGCGGGCCTTGGCCGTGGCCGGGTCCCAACGCAGCGTGGCGACCTGGTTGAAGGCGGTCTGGCCGGAGCCGACGACCAGCGTCTTGTCGTCGATGTACGGCTTCAGCGTCGCCATGGCGCCGTTGAAGAAGAACGTCGCGTTGTTGTCGTCGGGGCTGCCGGCGAAGAGCTCGATGTTGAACGGGCCCTTCTCGTCGGTCTTGTTGCCGTCGGCGTCGAGCAGGCCCAGGCCCGTCAGCAGGCTCGTCGCCTGCTGCACGCCGACCTTGTAGTTGTCGAACGTCGTGTAGTAGTCGACGTTCGGCGAGCCGTTGATCAGGCGGTCGTAGGCGATGACCTTGACGCCCTTCTTGGCGGCGGCCTCGAGCTGGTCGGTCAGGGCGGTGCCGTCGACGGAGGCGATGATCAGGACCTTGGCGCCCTTGGTGATCATGTTGCCGACCTGCTGCACCTGGGTGGGGATGGAGTCGTTCGCGTACTCCAGGTCCACCTTGTAGCCGGCGGCCTCGAGGTCCTTCTGCACCTCGTCGCCGTCGGAGATCCAGCGGCTGGAGGTCTTGGTCGGCATGGCGACGCCCACCAGGGCGCCCTTGTTGGCGTCCGCGGCGGCGGAACCGCTGGCGGGCGTGTCGCTGCCGCGACCGCCGGCGCCCGAGCAGGCGGCGAGGGAGAACGCGATGCCGACGGCGGCGATGCCGGTGGTCACCTTCTTGAACTTCACGAGGGGTTCCTTTCGTGTCCGCGAGGACGTCTTCGTATCGCTGTGGTGCGAGGAACGGGTTCCGTAGCCGGCGGGGTGCCGTCGGCGGACCGTGAGGAGCGACCTCGCGCAGGAGCGCGCACGGCTGAGCGAGGGCGGGACTGGTTGCGTGACGCCCTCGTCGTACCGATGTGCACACCGTTGTGATCGGTCACATCCGGGACAGATGGTGCCCCTGCGCACGCCGGAATGCAAGCCGGTCGACACCGCGTCGCGCGGATCGTGACCTGGCCGTGACCTTCGCGAGTGAGCGCTCATCCGGCGCAGCGGCGGGGATGCCCCCCGGACGGGGGCGTGCTGAGAGGCTGGTGCCGTGCGATTCACCGACGGCTTCTGGCAGCTGCGACCGGGCGTCGAGGCCCGTGCCGCGCGGCACGCGTACGACCTGGGGGTCCGGGACGGGGCGCTCGTCGTCACCGCGCCGACGAAGGCGGTGGCCTCCCGGGGCGACACGCTCAACCTGCCGGTGCTGACGGTCATCGTGCAGCCGTACCTGCGCGACGTGCTGCGGGTGCGCATCGAGCACCACGTCGGCGGCGGCGAGGCGCTGCGCTTCGACGTCGCGCCCGCCGACGGCGACGGCGACGTGGTGGTCGAGGACGACCGGGCCGTCGTGACGAGCGGCTCGCTCACCGCCGCCGTGTCGCGCGGCGCCCCCTGGGACCTGCGCTTCGCCGCCGGCGGACGGCCGCTGACGGGCAGCGGCGACGGCGCCCCCGCCTGGATCCGGCTGGCCGCGGACGCGCAGGTCGACCGCCCGCCGCTCGGCCTGCCCCTCGCTCCGGCGTACGTGCGCGAGCAGCTGGACCTGGGCGTCGACACGCAGGTGTTCGGCCTGGGCGAGCGCTTCGGCCCGCTGGTCAAGAACGGGCAGACCGTCGACCTGTGGAACGCCGACGGCGGCACCTCCAGCGAGCAGGCCTACAAGAACGTGCCCTTCTGGCTGACCGACGCAGGCTGGGGCGTCTTCGTGAACGAACCGGGCCACGTGTCCGTCGAGGTCGGCTCCGAGACGGTGCAGAAGGTGCAGTTCTCCGTCGCGGGCGAGTCGCTGGAGTACTTCGTGATCGCGGGCGACACGCCCGCCGCGATCCTCGAGCGGTACACCGCGCTGACCGGCCGGCCCCCGGAGGTGCCGGCGTGGAGCTACGGCCCGTGGCTCAGCACCAGCTTCACGACCGACTACGACGAGGCGTCGGTCGGCGCCGTGCTCGACGGCGTGCGCGACCGCGACCTGCCGCTGTCGGTCTTCCACTTCGACTGCTTCTGGATGCGCGAGTTCGACTGGTGCGACTTCACCTGGGACGCGCGCGTCTTCCCCGATCCGGAGGGGATGCTGTCGCGGCTGCACGACCGCGGCCTCCGGGTCAGCGTCTGGATCAACCCCTACGTCGCGCAGCGCTCCGCCCTGTTCGCGGAGGCCGCGGCCGCCGGGCACCTGCTGCGCCGCCCCGACGGATCGGTGTGGCAGTGGGACCTGTGGCAGGCCGGGATGGGGATCGTCGACTTCACCAGCCCCGCGGCGACCGCCTGGTTCCAGGGGCACCTGCGCCGACTGCTGCGGCAGGGCGTCGACGCGCTGAAGACGGACTTCGGCGAGCGCATCCCGGTCGACGCGGTGTGGGCCGACGGCAGCGACCCCGAACGCATGCACGACCTCTACGCGCAGCGGTACTACGCCGCCGTGCACGAGG
>JAKONM010000075.1 GCA_022701925.1 Microbacteriaceae bacterium | reverse complement strand
CCCGGGTGCCGACCCGCGTCCCAGCCGCCTGAGCGTAGTCTGCAGGCGACCTGAGGAGGCCCCATGAGCACGCCGGTTGCCGACGGCCTGGACCGTGCCCGCCTGATCCGCGGCTGGATCATCGGGCTGGCCGTGATCGCGATCCTGCTGGGCGTCGTCGGGCTGCTGCTGCCCGGCGCCGGCCTGCTGGCGGTCGCGATCCTGTTCGGCGTCTACCTGGTGGCGAGCGGCATCCACCGCATCACCGCAGCGATCGCGGATCACCGCTTCACCGGGGGCACCCGCGCACTGACCGGGCTGCTGGGCGGCCTGATCGTGGTCGCAGGCATCCTCTGCCTGTCGAACCCCTTCCTGTCCGTGCAGACGTTGGCGATCTTCATCGGGCTCGGCTGGCTGGTGGAGGGGGCCGCCGGTCTCGTCGCGTCCGCCTCGTTCGCAGGCGGCGGGCGCTGGCTGACGCTGGCGAGCAGCCTGGTGTCCATCGTCGCCGGCATCGTCATGCTGATCCTCCCGGCCTTCGGGCTGCAGATCCTCGTGACCGTCGGCTCGATCCTGCTCATCGTGCTGGGCGCCGTCGTGCTGGCGGAGCTGCCGCGGCGCAGCTCCCCCGCGTCCGCCGCCACCGCCCTCTGACCCCGCGCGCGCGGACGGCGACCGCTCCGCGCACTGCGCCGCCCTGAGGAGGGACGAGGATTCAGGGGACATGACCGCTTCACTTCCCGGCGCGCGCCGCCGAGGCCGACGGGGCGAGGACACCGGCCCCCGAGCCCGCTTCCGCGACCTCCTGCCCTACCTGGCCGAGCACCGCCCCGTGCTGGTGGCGGTGGTGATCCTCGGGGTGATCGGCGCCGCCCTCTCGCTGGCACAGCCGCTGCTGGTGCAGCAGGTCGTCGCCCGGGTGCAGGCCGGCACGGCGATCGGCGGCATCGTGGCGATCGTGGCCGCCGCCGTCGCGGTCGGCGCGGTCCTGTCGGGCGTGCAGCACTACCTGCTGCAGCGCACCGGCACCTCGGTGGTGCTGTCCGCTCGCACCCGACTGATCCGGCACCTGCTGCGGCTGCCCGTCGCGGACTTCGACCGGCGCCGCACCGGCGACCTCGTCGCCCGGGTCGGCACGGACACGACGCTGCTGTACGCCGTGCTGACCCAGGGACTGGTCGATGCGGTCGGCGGCTCGCTCACCTTCGTCGGAGCCATCATCGGCATGGCGATCCTCGACCCCGTGCTGCTGGGGCTCACCGTCCTGATCGTGCTGTTCGCGATCGTCGTCGTCGGCGGGCTGACCCGGCGCATCCGGGTTGCCAGCCGACGGCAGCAGGACGCGGTGGGCGTGCTGACCGCGGAGGTCGAGCGCTCCATCTCCGCTGTCCGCACCATCCGAGCCTCCGGGGCGACGGAGCGGGAGACGGAGGCGGTGGTCGGCGTCGCGAAGAAGGCGTGGAACGCCGGCGTCGACGTCGCGAAGGCCTCCGCCCCCGTGGTGCCCATCGCCTCGCTGACGCTGAATCTGGCGTTCCTCGTCGTCATCGGCGTCGGCGGCTTCCGAGTCGCCTCCGGAGCCATCCCGATCGGCAGCCTGATCGCCTTCCTCCTGTTCCTGTTCCTGATGGTGATGCCGCTCGGCCAGGCCTTCGGCGCCGCGAGCTCGGTGGCGAGCGCCCTCGGGGCGCTCGGCCGCATCACGGAGGTGCTCGACCTGCCGTCGGAGACCGCGCAGGACCCGGCCGACGCCGAGGTGCGGGGGCCGGCGAACGCCGCGGCCCGCCCGGACGCTCCGGCGATCGAGTTCGACCACGTCGGCTTCTCGTACCGCGGCGGCGACGGCACCGTCGTCCAGGTGCTGGACGACGTGTCCTTCGCGGTGCCGCGGGGCACCCGCACCGCCCTCGTGGGGCCCTCCGGCGCCGGCAAGAGCACGATGCTCTCCCTGCTCGAGCGATTTTACGACGTGGACGCAGGAGCCGTGCGCATCGGCGGCATCGACCTGACCCGCCTGCCACGCGAGGTGCTGCGCGCACAGTTCGGCTACGTCGAGCAGGACGCCCCGGCGCTCGCCGGATCCATCCGTGACAACCTCACGCTGGCGGCCCCGCTGGCGTCGCAGGACGACTGCCTGCGGGTGCTGGACGCGGTCAACCTGCGCGCGGCGATCCTCAAGCACCCGGACGGCCTTGACGCCCAGGTCGGCGAGGAGGGCGTGCTGCTGTCCGGCGGTGAGCGTCAACGCCTCGCGATCGCCCGCGCGCTGCTGGCGGACGCCCCGATCCTGCTGCTGGACGAGTCGACGTCGAACCTCGATGGCCGCAACGAGCAGCTGCTGCGGGACTCGCTGGCGGCCGCCGCGGAGGGCCGCACGACCGTGGTGATCGCGCATCGGCTGTCGACCGTGGTGGACGCCGACCAGATCGTCGTGGTGGACAACGGCAGAGTGGTTGCCGCCGGCCGCCACGACGACCTGCTGACGGAGAGCCCGCTCTACCGCGAGCTGGCGGCGACGCAGCTGCTCGTCTGAGGACTTCGGGCCGTCCGCTGGGCGACGGCCCCCGGTCCCCCGATGCGGCGCCAGGACTGCGCCGCAGGGAGCATCGTGTTGGCTCGGGCTCGGGCTCGGGCTCGGGCTCGGGCTCGGGCTCGGGCTCGGGCTCGGGCATGAAAAAAGCCCCGAGGCACAGGGCCTCGGGGCTTCTTCAACGGGTGTCCGGCGGTGTCCTACTCTCCCACGAGGTCCCCCTCGCAGTACCATCGGCGCAAAGAGTCTTAGCTTCCGGGTTCGGAATGGGACCGGGCGTTTCCCTCTTGCTATGGCCGCCGAAACATGT
>JAKONM010000073.1 GCA_022701925.1 Microbacteriaceae bacterium | reverse complement strand
GGGCGACCCCGATGGTCAGCGCGGCCTTCTGCCGGCGGCGGCGCAGGCCGCGCAGCGCGGGCAGCGCGTCGTCGAGGCGGTCGTAGCCGCGGTGCGGGTCGTCGACGCCCACCAGGTCGACGGGCACGCCCCGCACCTCCAGGCGCGTCGCCCGGTTGTTCAGGTCGGCCCAGCCCAGGTCGTCGGTCAGCCAGCGGCCGAGCCCCTCGGTGTCGAGACGCTTCGGCTGCTGCTCCGAGCCGCCGGAGGGACCCGCGAAGTACTGCAGCGGGTTCTTCATCTGCGGCGCCCAGTAGTCGTTCGACCCCCAGACGAACGCGCCGGGCACGCCGCGCAGCGGCGACAGGGCGGCCCGCAGCCCCAGCCGCCCGAGCTCGTGCCCGAGGTTGTCGCCGGTGTCGATCACGAGGTCGGGCCGCAGGTCGGCCAGCGAGCGGACGAAGCGCTGCTTGCGGCCCTGCCACGGCGCCATGTGCAGGTCCGACAGGTGCAGCACCGTCAGATCGGGCGTGCCCGGCGGCAGCACCGCCATCGTCGTGCGGCGCAGCGTGAACAGCTTCCGCTCGATCAGCACGCCCCACGCGGCGCTCGCGGCGCCGGCGGCCAGTGCGCCGCCGGCGACGCGACGAAGGGTTCCTGCTGCAGTCATGCCTCGATCATCCCGGGCGTCAGCCGCACGTCGCCGGATCTCCCTCGATCGCCAGGGTGACGACGGTCGCCGCGGGATCGGCCGCCGTGCCGCCGCCCGGGTTCTGCGACACCACCGTGCACGCGGCCGCGCCGGTGGTCACCGGGGAGGTCGCGATCTGGCCGTAGCCGACCGCCGCGAGGGCGTTCCGGGCGTCCGGCAGGCTCATGCCCACCGCGTTCGGCACCGTGCCCGTCGTCGGGACGGGCGCCACCGGCTGCTGCGCCTGCGGCCCGCTGCTCACGGTCAGCGTGATGACGGTGCCCGCGGAGACCGGCGTGCTCGCCGCCGGGTCCGTGGAGATCACGGAGCCCGCCGCCACGGTGTCGGAGGGGGCGTCGGCCCCCTTCTTCACCCGGAATCCGGCCTGCAGCAGCGCCGTCCTGGCGTCCTTCGCGGACTTGCCGGCGACGTCGGGCAGCGGCACCTGCTGGCCGTACAGGAACTGCTGGTCCGGCTGCGGCCAGGTGGTGAGGCCCGGCTCCTTCGCCTGGTTGGCCTTCTGGATCGCGGTCCAGAGGCAGTGGCGGGCATTGGCCGCGGTGCCGCAGCCCGAGTAGCCGTAGACCTGCCGCAGGTTCGTCTCGCCGCGCACGTTGCCGACCCAGACCGCGGTGACCGTCTTGGTCGTGCCGCCGACGACCCAGGTGGAGTGCGCGTAGTCGGTGGTGCCGGTCTTCGCGAAGCCCCAGGCGCTGCCGGTGGCGCCGACGTCCGCCCGAGCGGTGCCGCCGGTCAGCACGCCGTGCAGCGCGTAGCCGGTCGCGACCGCGACGTTCTCCGGAATGGCGCGGTGGCAGTTGGCCTTCGGCACGGGGACCTCCTGGCCGGCGCCGTCCGTGATGCTGTCGATCGCGATCGACGCGCACACCTCGCCCTTGTTCGCGATGCCCGCGTAGGCGGTCGCCATCGACAGCGGGGCGACCTCGTTGGTGCCGAGGATCGACGCGGAGTTCGTCTCGAGGTCCCTGCCGTCCGCGCGGTGCACCAGCAGCGACGCCGCCTTCTCCTTGATGTCGCAGAGGTCCAGCTTCTCCGCCATGGAGGCGTAGGCGCCGTTCACCGACCTCGCGGTCGCGGACATGACGGTCTGGTAGCCGCCTTCCCCGGCCTCGTCGTTCCCCACCGGGAACGACGCCGCGGGCTGACGGCACGCCTTCAGGGCGCCGGCGGGCAGGGTGCGGGCGCTGCCGTCGACCGTCTCGTACAGGCCGTGGCCCGACTGCAGCCAGTCGATCAGGGTGAAGGTCTTGTAGGTGGACCCGGGCTGGAACCCGCTGGACCCGCCGTAGGCGCGGTCGGTGTTCCAGTTCAGCGCGGTCGCGGTGTAGCCGGCGCCCTTCGTGTCCTTGCCCCCGGTGTCGTCGAAGCGCTTGCTCTGCACCATCGAGAGGATGCGGCCGGTGCCGACCTCGACGCTCACCGCGGCGCCGCCGAGGTTGGTGCCGGCCGGCGAGGTCGACGGTACGTAGGTCGTCATCGCCTCCTTGGCCGACTTCTGCAGGCCCAGGTCGAGCGTGGTGTGGATCTTCCACCCGGCGCTCTGCAGCTTGTTGTAGCGCTGGCCGGCGGTCGCGCCGAAGGCGGGGTCGTTGCGCACCACGTTCACCACGTAGTCGCAGAAGTAGGCGGCCGACTTCGCCGCCGCGCACCCCGTGGTGGTCGGCGTGATCTTCGGCTTCACCTCGGTGTCGAGGGCCTTCTCGTACCCCGCCGCGTCGATCATCCCGTGCTCGAGCTCGGTCTTCAGGATGTAGTTCCGCCGCACGGTGTTCTGCGCGATGTTGTCGTCCTCGTCGATCCGCAGCGTGTTCGGCGAGTTGACGATCGCCATCAGGCTGGCGGCCTGCGAGTCCGTGAGGTCCTTCGCGTGCGTGCCGTAGTAGTACTGCGCCGCGGCCTCGATGCCGTAGATGCGGCCGCCGAAGCCCGCGATGTTCAGGTACCCGAGCAGGATCTGGTCCTTCGTGTACGCCTTCTCCATGCCGATGGCCAGGCGCGCCTCGCGCAGCTTGCGCTTGATGCCGCCGGTGCACTCGGCGTAGGCGGCCGTCACCTGCGCCTGCGTGGGCAGCAGCTCGGCCTCCTGCACGCAGACGTTCTTCACGTACTGCTGGGTGATCGTCGAGGCGCCCTGCGAGCCGCCGTGCACCAGGTTGCTGCCGATCGCGCGCAGGATGCCCATCGGGTCCACGCCGCCGTGGTCGTAGTAGCGGGCGTCCTCGGCGGCCAGGGTGGCGTGCTTCACCGAGTCGGGCACGTCGTCCCAGGTGATGACCTCGCGGTTCTGGTTGTAGAAGGAGGCCAGCAGCACGTCCTTGCCGCCGCGCTTCGCGTAGATCTCCGTCTTCTGCTGGAGGCTCGCGATCTTGTAGTCGTCGGGGAGGCTGTTGAACAGCCCCATCCCGGCCTTGGCGCCGGAACCGGTCAGCGCGACGGCGGGGACGATGCCGACCGTCAGCATCAGGCCGGCGGTGACGGCGATGCCGAGGATGCCGGCGAGGGCGGCTCCGGGACCGGGGCGTCGAGGGGCAGCAGACATAGGGTTGACGGTAGGTCGGGGCCGGGCGGATGCCGGGGCGCCCCGCCGCAACCCCCAGAAAGGAGGTCGCCCTCGTGACGACCTGGGAGTACGCGACGACACCGCTGCTGATCCACAACACCACCGCGATCCTGAACACCTGGGGCTCGCAGGGGTGGGAGCTGGTGCAGATCGTCACCGGTCCCGAGGGCGGCCTGGTCGCCTACCTGAAGCGTCCGACGGGCCAGGGCTGATGGCGGTCGCGGACCGCTTGGCCGAGCTGGGGCTGACGCTGCCGCAGGTGGCCGCCCCCGCCGGGGCCTACGTGCCCGCGATCGCGGCCGGCGACCTGGTGTTCACCGCCGGTCAGCTGCCCTTCGTGGACGGCGTGCTGGCCCGCACGGGCGTGCTCGGCGTCGACGTGGAGGTGGAGGAGGCCGCCGACCTGGCCGCCACCGCCGCCCTGAACGCGCTCGCCGCGCTCTCCGGCCTGCTGGACGGCCTCGACCGCGTCGTGCGCATCGTGAAGGTGACCGGCTTCGTCGCCAGCGCTCCCGGCTTCACGCAGCAGCCCGCGGTCATCAACGGCGCGTCGAACCTGCTCGTCGACGTGTTCGGCGAGCACGGGCGCCACGCCCGTTCGGCGGTCGGCGTCGCCGCGCTGCCGCTCGGGTCGCCCGTCGAGGTGGAGCTGGTCGCGCAGTTCCGCTGACCGGCGCCGGGAGGCCTTCCGGCGGCGGTCGTCGGCGCCCCCTCCGCGACTCGGCGGGGCGCCCCCGCGCCCGGCCGGCGCCGATGGCCGCGATCCGCGCAGGCATGCGCGACACGCCGTCGCAGACACGGCCTGGAATCGCTTGCGCCACGCCCCGAACTGGGTACACTCGCGGTTGTCGAGTGAAGAGCTTGGCTTGCGGCGCTGTCCGATTCCCCCCAATCGAGCGCTGCTGAGGCGGCACCCGTTCCCCCCAATGGGTGCCGCCCCTTCTTTTCGGGCCTCGGACGTGCGTCCGCTCCTCCCCAGCGGCGATCCTGCGGCCCCGCCGCGGTCTGCCGCCGCCGCGCGGACCGCCGCGCGGATCCGCTCGTAGCGTCCGAGGGTGTCGCCGCGATTCGTCCCCGTCCGTCCCGCCGCCGTCCCGGCCGGCGCTCCGGTCGCCGCCGCCCCGCCGTCGGAGGAGGCGCCGGCCGTCGTCGTGCCCGCCGCGCGGGTGCCCGCCCTGGGGCCGCTGGCGCCCTTCGCCGAGGACCCGGCGGTGACCGACCTGCTCGTCGACGGCGCGGGTGCGCTGTGGGCCGACGCGGGCCGGGGCCTCCTGCGGGTGCCGGGCCTGCCGCCGCTCGACCCGCAGGCCGCACGGCGTCTGGCCGTCGCCCTGGTGGCCGCGGGCGACCGGCACCTGGACGACGCGACCCCGTGCGCCGACGTGCGCCTGCCGGGCGGCGCCCGCGTGCACGCGGTGCTGCCGCCGGTCAGCACCGGCGGCGCGCTGGTGTCGGTGCGGATCGCCGGCGCGGAGCCCTGGCGGCTCGACGCGCTGCAGGAGGCGGGCATGGTGGACGCGCCGCAGCGGGCCCTGCTCGCCGAGGCGGTGCGCGACCGGCGGAACCTGTTGATCTGCGGTCCGGCGGGCAGCGGCAAGACCTCCCTGCTCGCGGCGCTGCTCGCCGAGGCGCCGGCGCACGAGCGCATCGTCACGGTGGAGGACGTGGCCGAGCTGCGGATCGACCACCCGCACGTGGTGGGGCTCGAGGCCCGCCAGCCGAACGCGGACGGCGCGGGCGGCATCGGCCTGGCCGCCCTCGTCAAGGAGACGCTGCGGATGCGACCCGACCGCGTCGTCGTGGGGGAGTGCCGCGGCGCCGAGGTGGTCGAGCTGCTGACCGCGATGAACACCGGGCACGACGGCGGCGCGGGCACGGTGCACTGCGCCGACCCGGCCGGGCTCGGCGCGCGCCTCGAGGCGCTCGGTGCGCTGGGCGGCCTCGACGCGTCCGCGCTGCGGGCGCAGGCGCTCGCGGCGATCGACGTCGTGGTGCAGCTGAGCCGTCGCGACGGGCTTCGTCGCGTCGAGCGCGTCGGGCGGCTCGCGGCGGCGCAGGACGGGTCGCTGTGCGTGCTGGACCTCTGACCGCCCGCCCGGCCCCGATCCGGGGCCCGGCGCTGCGCCGGCCGCCCCGCCCCGACCTCGACGCGATCGCGGGCCAGGTCGACCGGCTCGCCGCGCTCGCGGCCGCGGGCGCGTCGACGGCCGCGGCGTTCCGGTACCTGGCCGCGGCCGAGACCGGCGACACGGCTCGGCTCGCCGAGGCGGCTGCGCAGGCCGCGCGTGACGCCGTGCCGCTGGCTCCGGTCTTCGCGGAGGCGGAGCCGGTCTGGCGACGGGTCGGCGCGACGGTCGCCCTCGCGGTCGACACCGGCGCGCCGCTCGCCCCGGTGCTGCGCGCGGCCGCCGTCGGGGCGCGCGCCTCCGTGCAGCTGCAGCGCGCGGTCGCGGAGTCCGTGGCCGGCCCGGCGGCGAGCGCCCGCCTCGTCCTGCTGCTGCCGCCCGCCTGCCTGCTGCTCGGCTGGGGCTTCGGGTTCGACGTGCCGGGGGTGCTGCTCGGCGACCCCCTCGGTCTCGTGCTGCTGGCCGTCGGGCTCGCGCTGCTCCTGGCGGCACGGGCCTGGTCGGTGCGGCTGGTGCGGGCCGCGTCCGCGATGTCGTGGACCGTCGGGCTGCGGCTCGAGCTGGTGGCGACCGCGGTGCGCGCCGGTCTGCCGGTGCAGCGGGCGCGGCGCCTGGCCGACGCCGCGGCCGAGGACTGCGGCCTGCAGGTGCCGGCGGGCCCCGAGCTGGAGGACGTGGTGCGGTTCGCCGCCGAGGCGGGCCTGCCCGTCGTCGCGCTGCTGGACGCCGAGGCCGACCGGCTGCGCCGCGCCGCCCTCGCCGAGGCCCGGCTGCGGGCGACCGTGCTGGCCGCCCGGCTGCTGCTGCCGCTCGGTCTGCTGGTGCTGCCGGCGTTCCTGCTGCTGGGCGCGGTGCCGATCGGCCTCGCGGTGCTCCGCTCCTCCCACCTGACCTTCTGACGGCCGGTCCGCTCCTCCCCAGGCCCGTTCCGGGCGCCGCGTCGGTCCCGGACTCCGGCGGCGGCGACGGGCGGGGCGTCCGGCCCACACTGGTCCCGCCCGTGCCGACGGCGCCGCCGCAGCGATGCGGCGGAGGAGGAAGAGGCATCGATGGCACCCGGGACGCGATGGGACGGGCCGCCGCTGCGGACGACGCTGCGGCAGCGCGAGGACGAGGGCGCGGTGACGGCCGAGTACGCGATCGCCACGATCGCGGCGGTGGGCTTCGCCGCCCTGCTCGTGGTCGTGCTGCGCAGCGATGAGGTGCGCGGGCTGCTGGCCTCCCTGATCCGGCATGCGCTGGCGCTGCCGGGCTGAGCGGCAGGCGGGCACGGTGACCGCGGAGTTCGCGGTCGCCGTGCCCGCGGTGCTGCTGGTGCTGGCCGCCTGCCTCGGCGGGCTGCGCCTGGGCGCCGAGCGGCTGCGCGCGGTCGACGCGGCGGCGCAGGTCGCCCGCGCCGCCGCACGCGGGGAGGGCGGTGCGACCGCCGCGGCGGCTCGGATCGGGGCGACGGGCGCGGTCCGGCGCGAGGGCGACCTCGTGTGCGCGGACGTGCGCCTCGCGGTGCCGCTGCTGGGCCTGCCGGTGCCGGTCACCGCCTCGTCCTGCGCGCTCGGCGCGGCGCTGCCGTGACCCGCGGGGAGGAGGGGGCGGGCACCGTCGCGGCGCTCGGGGTGATCGCCGCCGTCGTCGCGGTCCTCGTCCTGCTCGCGCCGCTCGCCGTGCTGCTGGAGGCGTCGCACCGGGCGGCCGCGGCGGCGGACGCCGCTGCGCTCGCCGCCGGCGACACCGCCCTCGGGCTGTCGACCGGGGTGCCCTGCGACCGCGCCGAGCAGACGGCGGCCGCCGGCGGGGCCCGGCTCGAGGCGTGCGAGCAGCGGGGCGACCTGGTGCGCGTGCGGGTGCGCGTGGACGCCCTGGCGACGTCCGTGCGAGCCGGTGCGGTGGCCGGTCCCGACCCCGTCGACGGGTGAACGCGCACCCGCCGGGCGAGGGGTGTCCGCGGCCCGACCGAGGCGCGGGGACCGCGGAGTCGCGCCGAAGTCGCTGTGTATGGTGTGCGGGAACCGCCCCCCGGCGCACCTCGCCGCAGCCGCGGTTCGGGGGATCGCGCTGATGGTGAGGCGAAGGAGGCGGCCGTGCCCGGAACGAAGAAGCTGGTGATCGTCGAGTCGCCGGCCAAGGCCAAGACCATCGCGAAGTACCTGGGACCCGACTACGAGGTGCAGGCCTCCGTGGGCCACATCCGCGACCTGATCGAGCCCAAGAACCTGCCGCCCGAGCTGAAGAAGGGGTCGATGGGCAAGTTCTCCGTCGACGTCGACAACGGCTTCGAGCCCTACTACGTCGTCTCCGACCAGAAGAAGAAGACGGTCGCCGATCTGAAGCGCGCGCTCAAGGACGCCGACGAGCTCTACCTCGCGACGGATGAGGACCGCGAGGGCGAGGCCATCGCGTGGCACCTGCTCGAGGTGCTGAAGCCCAAGGTGCCCGTGAAGCGCATGGTGTTCCACGAGATCACGAAGGACGCGATCACCAAGGCGCGCGACAACACCCGCGAGCTGGACACGGCGCTGGTGGACGCGCAGGAGACGCGACGGATCCTCGACCGCCTGTACGGCTACGAGGTGTCGCCGGTCCTCTGGCGCAAGGTCGGGCCCGGGCTCTCCGCCGGCCGGGTGCAGTCCGCGGCCACCCGCCTGGTCGTCGACCGGGAGCGCGAGCGCCTCGCCTTCGTGCCGGCGGGCTACTGGGACGTCGCCGCCCGCTTCGCTCCCGCCGAGGGGGCGTCGTTCGGCGCCCGCCTGGTCCGCCTGGACGGCAAGCGCGTCGCCACGGGTCGGGACTTCGACGACCGCGGCCAGCTGAAGAGCGGCGCGGAGGCGCTGGACGAGGCCGGCGCCCGCGCGCTCGTCGCGGCGATCGCCGAGGAGTCGCCGGAGGCGACGGTGAAGGCGCTGGAGACCAAGCCCTACCGCCGTCGACCCGCGGCCCCGTTCACCACGAGCACGCTGCAGCAGGAGGCCGCGCGCAAGCTGCGGTTCAGCGCCAAGCAGACGATGTCCGTCGCGCAGAGCCTGTACGAGAACGGGCACATCACCTACATGCGCACCGACTCGCCCTCGCTGTCCCAGCAGGCGGTGCAGGCCGCGCGCACGCAGGCCCGGGCGCTGTACGGGGCCGACTCGGTGCCCGACGCGCCCCGCGCCTACGCCGGCAAGTCCAAGAACGCGCAGGAGGCCCACGAGGCGATCCGCCCCTCCGGCGAGGTGTTCCCGAAGCCGGACGAGCTGCGGGGCGTGCTGTCGCCGACGGAGTCGCGCCTGTACGACCTCATCTGGCGCCGCACCGTCGCCTCGCAGATGGTGGACGCCACCGGCTCGACGGCCACCGTCGTCGTCGGCCTCACCGCCGCTGGGCGGCAGGCCGAGTTCTCGGCCAGCGGCACCGTCATCACCGTGCGCGGCTTCCTCGCCGCCTACGAGGAGGGCCGCGACGACGACCGCGAGAGCGAGGGCGGCGAGGAGCGGCTGCCGCAGCTGACCGAGGGCCAGGCCGTCGAGCCGAGCGACGCGGCGGCCAACGGCCACGAGACCACGCCGCCGGCCCGCTACACCGAGGCGAGCCTGGTGAAGAAGCTGGAGGAGCTCGGCATCGGCCGGCCCTCCACCTACGCCTCCATCCTCTCCACGATCGTGGACCGCAAGTACGTGGCGCCCCGCGGCACCGCGCTGGTGCCGAACTGGATCGCGTTCAGCGTCGTCCGGCTGCTCGAGGACTTCTTCGCCGAGCTGGTCGCCTACGACTTCACCGCGGGGATGGAGAACGACCTGGACCGCATCGCCGACGGCGAGGCGGAGCGGGTCGACTGGCTGCGCGACTTCTACTTCGGGCACACCGGCCACCGGGGGCTCCGCACCGTCGTCGACAACCTGGGCGAGATCGACGCCCGCGGCATCAACTCCATCCCGGTCACGCACGACATCACGCT
>JAKONM010000044.1 GCA_022701925.1 Microbacteriaceae bacterium | reverse complement strand
GGCGTGGCCAGCCTGGTCTTCGTCGGCGGCCGGCTCGACACGATGCCGTCCCTGCGCGGTCACCGGCGCCGCCCGCTGTTCAGCCGCAGCGCCGCCGCCGTGGACCCCGAGGTGACGAGCGGCACCTGGCTGCTGGCCGGTCGCACGCTGCGCCCCGAGTTCCGCTCGATCCTGCTGGAGGTCGCGGTGCGCCTGACCTTCCACGCCGGGATCGTCGTGTCGGTGTACCTGCTGTTCGCCGGGCACAACCTGCCGGGCGGCGGGTTCGCGGGCGGCCTGGTGGCCGGCATGGCGCTGGTCGGCCGCTACCTCGCCGCGGGGCGGTACGAGCTGGGCCTGGCCGCGCCGCTGAACGCCGGCGTGCTGCTGGGCCTCGGCCTGCTGCTGGCGGGCGGCACCGCGCTGGTGCCCCTGTTCTTCGGCGCCGATGCGCTGACCTCCGCCTACCTGCCCGCCGACCTGGGCTGGTTCGGCACGGTGTCGTTCAGCACCTCCTCGATCTTCGACATCGGCGTCTACCTGGTCGTCGTCGGCGTCGTGCTCGACGTGCTGCGCAGCCTGGGCGGCGAGGTCGACCGGCAGTACGAGGAGTCGCAGGGCCGCGAGGACGCGCTGGACCCGGCGGAGGTGCTGCGATGAGCGTCTCGGTCGCGATCCTCGGCGCCATGGCCGTGCTCTACGCCGCCGGCGTCTACCTGCTGCTCGAGAAGAGCGTGACGCGGATCATCATCGGCTTCCTGCTGATCGGCAACGCGACGAACCTGCTGCTGCTGTCGCTGTCGGGGCCGCCCGGCGGCCCGCCGATCGCGGGCAGCGGCCGGCCGAGCTCCGACCCGCTGCCGCAGGCGCTGATCCTGACGGCGATCGTCATCACCTTCGCCGTCTCGGCGTTCCTGATGGCGCTCGTCTACCGCTCGTGGCGCCTGGCGCAGGAGGACGAGGTCACGCCCGACGAGGCGGACGTGGCCGTGGGCCGCGGCGACCAGCCGGAGCCCGAGGACGCCGCCTCCGACGAGGAGAGCGAGTTCGACCGGGTGGAGAAGGACGAGCTGCGCACCGACGCGAATGACGGAGGCGTGCAGTGACCGCGCTGGTGCCCCTGGTCGTGATGATCCCGATCCTGGGTGCGGGGCTGGCCCTGCTGGCGACCGGGCGGCCGCGCACGCAGCGCACCATCGCCGCGATCGCGCTCACGGCCGTGCTGGTGATCGGCGTCGTGCTGATGGTCGAGGTGGCCGACGGCACGATGCTCGTGATGCCGGTGGGCGGCTGGCCGGTGCCGTTCGGCATCGTGCTGGTCGTCGACCGGGTGTCCGCGCTGCTGCTGACGGTCTCCGCCGCCGTGCTGCTGGCGGTGCTGGTCTTCTCGATCGGCCAGGGCATCGCGGACGGGGACGACCGCGAGGCCCCCGTCTCGATCTTCTACCCGACCTACCTGGTGCTGGCGACCGGCGTCTTCGACGCCTTCATCGCCGGCGACCTGTTCAACCTCTACGTCGGGTTCGAGATCCTGCTGGTGGCCAGCTACGTGCTGATCACGGTCGGCGGCACGGAGCCGCGCATCCGCGCCGGCACCACCTACATCGTCGTCAGCCTGCTCTCCTCCGCCCTGTTCCTGGCGGCCATCGGCGCGATCTACGCCGCCGTCGGCACCGTGAACATGGCGCAGATCGCCGAGCGGGTGGCGGCGCTGCCCGACGGCGTGCAGGTGCTGCTGCACGTGATGCTGCTGACGGCGTTCGGCATCAAGGCGGCGGTGTTCCCCCTGTCCTTCTGGCTGCCGGACAGCTATCCCACCGCGCCGGCGCCGGTCACCGCGGTGTTCGCCGGGCTGCTGACCAAGGTCGGCGTCTACGCGATCATCCGCACCGAGACCACGCTGTTCCCGGGGCCGGAGCTGAACCCGGTGCTGCTCGTGATCGCGGGGCTGACGATGATCGTCGGCGTGCTGGGCGCCATCGCGCAGGCGGACATCAAGCGGATGCTGTCCTTCACCCTGGTCAGCCACATCGGGTACCTGATCATGGGCGTCGGCCTCGGCACGGCCGCGGGCACCGCGGCCACGATCTTCTACGCCGTGCACCACATCGTCGTGCAGACCACCCTGTTCCTGACGACGGGGCTGATCGAGCGGCGGGCGGGCACCACGACCATCACGCGGGTCGGCGGGCTGCTGGCCTCCTCCCCCGTCATCGCCGTGCTGTACCTGGTGCCGGCGCTGAACCTGGGCGGCATCCCGCCCTTCTCCGGCTTCCTCGGCAAGCTGGGGCTGCTGCAGGCGGGCGTCGCGCAGGCCACGCCGCTGTCGTACACGGTGGTCGGCATCGCGACGGCGACCTCGCTGCTGACCCTGTACCCGCTGGTGCGGGTGTGGAACCTGTCGTTCTGGCGGCCGGAGGAGCAGGTCGCGGCGGGCTCGCGCCTGACCGACCAGCTGCACGAGGACCCCTACCGCCCGGCGGAGACGGAGACACGGTCGCTCGCGAAGCCCATGGTGTGGGCGACCGCGGGCATGGTGGCCCTGGGACTCGCCCTGACGGTGCTCGCCGGCCCGCTCTACGACTACAGCGCGCAGGCGGGCGAGACGCTGCAGAGCTGGT
Organism: Microbacteriaceae bacterium; assembly: GCA_022701925.1. GTDB lineage: Bacteria > Actinomycetota > Actinomycetes > Actinomycetales > Microbacteriaceae > Amnibacterium. Next base: position 1,245 of record JAKONM010000044.1, on the reverse strand, counting down.
CGGTGTACGTGCAGGGGGTGCTGGACCGGTGAGCGAGCGCTCGAGGAGGGTGACGAACCGCTGGACCACGGGGCCGCCGCTGGTCGTCGGGCTGGTGGTGCTGTGGATGCTGCTCTGGCGGTCGGTCGAGCCGATGACGATCGTCACCGGGGCGGTCACGGCCGTGCTGGTCGTGCGGCTGTTCGAGCTGCCGCCCGTGCCGCACGTGGGCCGCTTCCGCCCGGTGGCCGCGCTCACCCTGCTGATGTGGTTCGCGGCACAGGTGGCGATCGCCTCCGTGCAGGTCGCCCTGCAGGCGTTCCGGGCGCTGGGACCCGGCCACGGGCCCGTCTCCGGCATCGTCGCGGCGCAGCTGCGCACCCGCGACGACCTGCTGCTGTCGCTGACCGCGATCGTGCTGGCGCTGATCCCCGGCACCGTGATCGTGGAGGTCGACCGCGCCGAGTCGGTGCTCTACCTCCACGTGCTGAACGGGGAGGGGCCGGAGAAGCTGGACGCGGTGAAGCGCTCGGTGCTCGAGACCGAGCGCCGGCTGGTGCGGGCCATCGGCTCGCCCGGCGAGCAGGAGGTGGCCGGATGAGCGCGCACCAGGTGCTGCTGTGGGCGGTCGGCGTGCTGCTGACTCTCAGCGCCGCCCTGGCCGTGTACCGGATCGTGCGGGGGCCGACGATCCTCGACCGCATGATCGCCAGCGACGTGCTGCTGACGACGCTGATGCTGGTCGTCGGCACCGAGATGGTGGCCGAGGGCCGCGACGACCTGATCCCGGTGCTGCTGGTGCTGGCCGGCACCGCCGCGTTCGCGACCATCGCGGTCGCCCGTTCGGTGTCGAAGCACGACCGCCGCGACCCCGACGACACCTCGGTGGATCCGCTCGGCACCGTGGACGACGCGGCCGGCGTGCTGAAGCGGGCGCTGGCGGACTCGGAGGCCATGGACGACGCCTCCCTCGACGTGGACGACCTGCGGCCGACCGGGCGGAGGGAGCCGTGAACGAGGTGGTCGCCGACGTGCTGCTGCTGGTCGGCGCGGTCTTCGCCCTGGCCGCAGGGGTCGGCCTGATGCGCTTCCGCGACGCGCTCTCGCGGCTGCACGCGGGGACGAAGCCGCAGGTGCTGGGGCTGATCTGCGTGCTCGCCGCCGTCGCGGTCGGCAACGGCCGGTGGGAGCTGGTGCCGGCGCTGATCCCCGTGCTGGGGCTGCAGCTGGTCACCATCCCCGTCTCCGGGCACATGATCGCCCGCG
>JAKONM010000040.1 GCA_022701925.1 Microbacteriaceae bacterium | reverse complement strand
CATGACCGTGGACGGCGCCCCGTACTCGCCGAAGACCCCCGGCGACGCGCTGGCGGCCGGCGTCGCGCTCATCCACCAGGAGATCCGGATGGTGCCGGACCTGAGCGTGGCGGAGAACATCTTCCTGGGCCGGCTGCCCATGCGGCGCGGCAGGGTGGACCGCCGCAGGCTCGACGAGGAGGCGCGGGCGGCGCTCGAGGTGCTCGGCTCGCACACGGACCCGCGGCGCCAGGTGCACGGCCTGTCGATGGCGGCCCAGCAGGAGATCGAGATCGCCCGCGCGATCACCCGGGACCCCCGCTTCGTCATCTTCGACGAGCCCTCCGCCTCGCTCGGCCAGGAGGAGACCGAGCGGATCTTCGAGCAGATCGGCGTGCTGCGCGACCGCGGCGCCGGGATCATCTACATCTCGCACCGCCTGGACGAGGTGACCCGCATCTGCGACGCGATCACCTGCTTGCGCGACGGCGCGATGGTGGCGTCCTGGGACACGGGCGCCGTGCCGAAGAGCGAGATCATGAGCGCGATGGTGGGCCGCGAGTTCGTCTTCGGCCACACCGCCCCCGCGCCGGCGCGGGACGGGGTCGCGCTCGAGGTGCGGGGACTCGGCCGCACCGGCGCCTTCGAGGGCGTGTCCTTCTCCGTGCAGCACGGCGAGATCTTCGGCGTCGCCGGTCTGATCGGCGCGGGCAGGACGGAGATGGTCCGCACGATCGCGGGCGCCGACCGGGCGACCGCCGGGGAGATCCGGGTCGACGGCCGGCCGCACGTGATGAGCACGCCGAGCGACGCGATCGCGGCCGGCGTGGCGATGGTGCCCGAGGACCGCAAGGGCCAGGGACTCAACCTGGACCGCACCGGCGAGGAGAACATCACCCTGCCGTGGGAGCGGAGCCTGGCGAAGCGGGGGGTCGTGACGCGGCGCGCCGTGCAGCGGGCGGCCGACGAGCAGCGCGGGTTCCTGGACATCCGCGGCCGCCTCGACATCCCCGTCGGGTCGCTGTCCGGCGGCAACCAGCAGAAGATCCTGCTGGGCAAGTGGCTGGTCGAGGACCCCAAGGTGCTGATCCTCGACGAGCCCACCCGCGGCGTCGACGTCGGCGCCAAGATGAAGATCTACGAGATCATCCGCGCCCTCGCCGAGAACGGCGTCGCGGTGATCGTCGTCTCCTCCGAGCTGGAGGAGGTGCTGGGACTGGCCCACCGCGTGCTCGTGATGGCGGGCGGCAAGCAGCGCGCCGTGCTCGACCGCGCCGAGGCCACCCCGCAGCGGGTCATCGAGCTGGCCTTCCTGCATTCCGACACCTCGGCCGACGAGGCCGACGCCACCCCGCTCGCAAGCTGACCTGGAGCCACGACGACGTGACCGACCTCAAGAAGCCCGCCCCCGCATCCCCCTCCTCCGCCGCGGCAGCGACCGCGCCCGACCTGCGATCCCGCGCGACCGGCATCCTCGGCCGCATCCCCGGACCGCTGATCGGGCTGATCGTGATCGTGATCATCCTGTCGATCCTGTCGCCGTACTTCCTCACGGTCAGCAACCTGCTGAACGTCATCGGCCAGGTCGCGAGCATCGGCGTCATGGCGGTCGGCGCGCTGCTCGTCATCATCATCGGCGGCATCGACCTCTCGATCGGCGCGGTGGTCGCCTTCACCTCCATCACCGTCGGGTTCCTCTACAAGGGCGTGGGGCTGCCGTTCGAGCTGGCGCTGCTGATCGGCCTGGCGCTCGGCGCCTTCTGCGGCCTGGTGAACGGGATCCTGGTGACCTTCGGGCGCATGCAGCCGTTCATCGCGACCCTGGCGACGATGTCCGCCGCGACCGGCCTGGCCCTCTACGTCACCGGCGGCAACCCGGTGAACGGGTTCCCCGCCTGGTTCGCGGCCATCGCCACCACGGCCGTCGCGGGCGTCCCGCTGCAGGGCGTCGTGCTGGTGCTCACGTTCGCGATCGCCGCCTTCTTCCTGCGCAGCCGGCCGTTCGGCCGCGCCCTCTACGCGATCGGCGGCAACGACGAGGTGGCGCGGCTCTCCGGCCTGCCGGTGCGTCGCATCAAGATCACCGTCTACGTGCTGTCGGGGTTCCTGGCGGCCCTGGCCGGTCAGCTGATCTCGTCACGCCTCAACTCGGCGCAGCCCACCGCCGGCACCGCCGACCTGCTGAGCGTGATCGCCGTGGTCGTCATCGGCGGTGCGAGCCTCGCGGGCGGCACCGGCTCCATGCTCGGCACCTTCGTCGGCCTGCTGATCATCGGCGTGCTGAACAACGGCCTCAGCCTGCTGAACGTCGACCCGACGCTGCAGCCCGTCGTGCTCGGCGCCGTGATCGTCGCGGCGGTGATGACGGACCGCAAGCGACGGGTCTGACGAGCCGAGGAGAGGGGGCGGTCGGCTCGCGCGAGCCGACCGCCCCCTCTGCTCGGCCCACCCGCGCGCCGGGGCTGCGCCGACGGCGCGGGCACGATCAGGCCGGTTCGGCCAGCAGGCGCTCCGCGGTCCCCGCATCGGTGACCAGGGTGTCGATCCAGCCGCCGCGGACCACCGCCCGCACCGCCTCGTACTTGCGTCCGCCGCCGGCGACGCCGATGCGCCGGCCCGCCCGCCGGAGCTGCGCCAGCGAGACTCCGACGACGAGGGCGTCCAGTCCGGCGTCCACCGGGCGACCCGCGGCATCGAGGAAGCGCAGGTTCATCTGCGCCACGGCGCCGAGCGCCCGAGCGCTGGCCAGCTGGTCCTCGTCGAAGAAGTTGTCGCCGGCGGTCAGCGGCGGCTCGAGGCCGCACTGTCCGATGCCGGTCAGCGCGACGTCCAGGTGGTCCAGCTGCCGCATGGCCTGGCGGGTGTGCGCGTCGTGCTCGGTCACGGCCTTCCGCACCGCTCGCGACGAGACCACGCCCGGCACGCGCAGGAACAGCGGCACCGCTCCGAGGCGGTCGGCGAGCAGCTGCGTCGCCCTGGTGGCCTCGTGCTGCAGCGCGGGCGCGCCGACGTCGCCGATCATCTCCACGATCCGGATGTCCCGGCCCGTGCGGTAGGGCACGTCGGCGCCCGCCAGCACCCGCAGCGAGCGGCTCCAGGGCGTGTAGCCGACGGTGCGTCCGTCCAGCGGGAGCGAGGCCAGCAGGTGCGCCGCGGCGGCGCCGAGGTCGGCGGTCAGCCCGACCTCGTCGCCGTCGTCCAGCGGCTCGACCACGTGCGCCTGCTGCAGCCCGTACCGGACCTCGAGGGACTCCTCGAGGTCCGCGTGCAGACCGGCCGGCACCGCGACGACCGTGCGCACGATCTGCGCCTCCTCCGCGGCCCGCAGCAGCCGCGACACGCGCGCCTGCGAGACGCCGAGCCGCGAGGCGATCTCCGTCTGCCGGAAGCCGCGCAGGTGGTAGAGCCGCGCGACCTTCGTCATCATCCGCAGGTGCTCGACCCCGGCCATCGCCCCTCCCCCTGCCCCGTCAGGACAGCCGGTACAGCGCCCGCGCCTCCTCGTGCGTGGCGATCGGGCGGCCCACCTCCCGGGCGATCTCCTGCGCCTGCTGCAGCAGCTCGAGGTTCGTCGGGTTGCGCGCCGGGTCGTAGAACAGCTCGAGGCCGGTCTTGACGTGGCCGCCCAGCTCGATCGCCCGCCGCAGCACCGTCGTGTCGTCCAGCGCGCCCTGCCCCCAGACGGAGATGTACCAGGGGTGCTGGACCTCCGCCTCCTCGATCATCCAGAGGTAGTAGTAGAGGCTCTCGAGGCTCGGCTTCATGCCGTTGGTGCCGATCGGCTCCAGCGCCGTGAGGCCGTAGTCGCCGATCAGGTAGAAGTCCCACATGGAGCCCGGCGTCGACAGCCCGCGGTTCACGTAGTGCATCGCGTGCCGCAGGTGGCCCGGCTCGTAGACCCCGAACACCATCGGGATGTTCCGCGAGCGCAGCATCTTCACCTGCTCCGCGGTCTGCCGGAAGTCGAAGCCGAACTTCGCGCCCGACAGGTAGCCGTCCTCGTCCTCGTCGGTCGCGAACAGGGTGAGCCCGGTGTCGAGGCAGGCGACCTTCGCGCCGCCGTCGTCGTTGAGCAGCGGCACGTGCTCCAACCCGTGCTCGTTCCGCAGCAGCCGGTCCGTGGCGCAGGTGGTCGGGTACCAGGTGATGTCGGGGTGCTTCTCGAGCACCGTCGACCAGGTGCGCATGTAGTCCTTGTAGGCGTCCGCGCCGATGAGGTCGAAGCTGGTGTTGTGGGCGTGGATCGCGCCCGCTCCCGCCTCCCAGCACCGGACGGCGTCCTCCGCGATCTCCTCGTAGGAGGTCGGGGTGTTCGGGTTCATCTCCTTCGTGCGGATGCCGTTGATGTGCGACTCGATGACGACCGGGGAGTCCCAGTGCGGCTTCGCGTCCGCGTAGCGGTCCAGCCCCGTGCCCACGGTCACGCCTCCGCGCGCAGGGTGCGGAAGAAGGTCGCGACGTCGTCGACGTACGTCTCGGGCACCTCGAGCGGCGCGAAGTGGCCGCCCTCGTCGTGCACCCGGTACTGCTGCAGGTTGAAGTACTGCTTCGTCCAGGTCATCGGCGGCTTGTAGATCTCGCCCGGGTAGATCGACACCGCGGTCGGCACCGCCACCACGGGGAAGCCCTCGTGCGAGGGGGTCCACGGGTTGCCGCGGCACTCCCAGTAGTAGCGGGACGAGGTGCCGCCGGTCTCGGTGAGGAAGTAGACGGCGGCCGTGGTGACCAGGTCCTCCTTCGGCCACACCCGCGCGAACGCCTCGGTGCCCTCGCCGCGCTCGGCCAGACCCCAGAAGTAGCGCTTCTCGGTGATCCACGCCAGCTGGCCGGCCGGGGAGTCGGTGACGAGCGCCGCGAGCGTCTGCGGCTTCGTCAGCTGGATCTCGCCGTAGCCGCTCTCGTTCTCGACGAACAGCTTGCCGCGCTCGAACCACCCCTCCTCGCCCTCGCCGTACTCGCTCGCAGCGGGCAGCCCCAGCACCGGGTCGAACTCGACCGAGGGCGGGGCGTCGGGGTGGGACGGCAGGTAGTGGCTCATCTGCGCCGGGAAGTGCGTGTAGACGCCGATCACGTCGTCCGCGTACTTGTGGCCGTGCTGCTGGGCGATCAGCGCGCCCCAGTCGCCGCCGGCGGTCGCGTACCGCTCGTAGCCCAGCACGTCCTTCATCAGGGTGTTCTCGAGGTCGGCCGTGTGCCAGAAGTTCCAGCCGGTCTCGGTCAGCGGGGAGGAGAACCCGTAGCCGGGCAGGGAGATCAGCACGACGTCGAAGGCGTCGGCGGGGTCGCCGCCGTGCGCGGCCGGGTCCGTCAGCGGGCCGATGACCTTGCGCAGGTCCCAGAACGTCCAGGGCCAGCCGTGGTGCAGCAGCAGCGGCATGCGCTGCTCGCCGGTGCCCTTCACGTGCACGAAGTGCACGGGCACGCCCATGATCTCGACCGTGAACTGGGGCAGCTCGTTCATGCGGCGCTCGACGTCGCGCCAGTCGTACTCGTCGAGCCAGTAGCGGACCAGCTCGCGGTGGTAGGCCCCGTTGTAGCCGTAGCGCCAGTCGTCGTTGGCGAAGTCCCGCGGGAACCGCGTGCGCTCCAGGCGCTCGCGCAGATCGTCGAGATCGGCCTGCGGGATGTCGACCCGGAACGGCTGGACGTCGTAGGCGTCGGGCATGCGGAACCTCCTCGTTTCGCGACCGCCGCGACTCTGCGGCGAGTTTTCATTCAGATGGTGACCATCCATTCGGATCCTCCACGGCCCGTCGCCGTCCTGTCAAGACGCCCGCCGCGACCCCCGCCGGAGGGGCGCTGAATCGTGACTTGACAAGCGGGTGGCCAGCACGAAGACTCCCGTGAAAGCCTAACCGCACCTTGAATGGTTATGCGCACAGCTCGACTCAACGACGAATCGACCCAGGAGACATCGATGCCTCGATCCCCCAAGCTGCGACGCCGGGCGGCCATCGCCCTGGCTGCCGCGGCCAGCCTCGGCCTCGCCGGCTGCACGACCACCGCCAGCGGCACGTCGGCGTCGCAGGCGCCCATCGCCAAGGACGACATCGTCCTGGTCGCCTCGGTGATCAACACCACGAACCCCTACATGGCCTCGATGATCCAGGGCGCGCAGGCGCTGTCGAAGAAGCTCGACGTGCCGCTGCAGATCGTCGACTCCGAGGGCAGCTCGCAGACCGAGATC
>JAKONM010000018.1 GCA_022701925.1 Microbacteriaceae bacterium | reverse complement strand
CAGCTCGGCCTGGTAGTCGTTCAGTTCGCGGGCGAGTTCGCGGGCCGCGGCGTCGTCACCGAAGTGCACACCCGGAGCACTGATGGACAGGATGCCCGTCTCGATGCCGGCCTCGTCCATCATCGCGATCGCCGCTCGCGGGTCCCAGTCCGGCATCTGCCAGCCGCCGACGGTTCGCGGCCCCTGCCGTGCCGCCGTTCCACCGAAGGGCGCCCACGGATCCCATTGCGCCGACCCACCGGCCACAGCCTGCGCGGCACCGGCGCCGCCCGTCAGATTTCCCGCCGCCGCCAGCGCCTCGAAGTAGCGCGGCGGAAGCAGGTGCTGGTGAACATCGATCTTGCCTGGCATTTTGCCGACCTCCACTGTCCTCATCAACGCGTCACGGCGTGCCGTAGGGGCACCCGTACTGACTTACCGAGCCCGTGTTCGCGAGCGGAATGCTCAGAAGTCCGCCTCTATACGGCGAACATGCGTTCCGCGACATCACGGTCGGTGTGCAGCCGCCAGTACAGGCCGGCGATCTCTTCCGCTGACGCGGTCGGGTGGCCGGGGATGACGGCGTCGATCGCGACGGCGATGGGGACGTGGGCCGCGTACAGGCCGGTGCCGTCGAGCTCGGTGTGCAGGTTGAGCACCCAGTTGCGCAGCGCTGCGCCGGCGCTGTTGGCGGCGGCGAAGCGCGGTACGGGGGTGACGGAGCCGGCACCGGTGGTGAAGAGCAGGGTGCCCGACCCTCGTTGCTGCATGGCCAGGAGCACCGCCTGGGTCGCGGCGATCGCGCCGAGGAGCTGGAAACGGAGCTGCGCTTCGATGTCGGCGATCGGGAGCGTCGAGGGCGCCCCTGGAGCACCGGAGTCGACGGGCGAGTACTCCAAGACGTCGATGCCGCCGAACCGGCCGGCGGCTGCCCGCAGCGCGGACCGCAGCGACTCGTGGTCGAGCACGTCCGCGGGGAAGGCTTCCGCGGTGATGCCGTCAGCCTTCAGCGCCTCCACGTAGCCGTCGAGCTTGACCGGGTTCCGCGACAGCAAGGCGACCTCGAAGTCGTGGCGCCCGAACTCGCGGGCGATCGCCATTCCCAGACCCGGCCCCGCTCCGACGATCGCGATGGTGCTCATTCGTGGTGTCCCTCTCTCTGACGTGTGCCGCGGAAGTGGAACGTGCGGCCCAGATCCGTCATGGTAGCGCTTATGTGGACCGGCCGTACCACTTACTACCATCAGTGAATGACTTCCGAGCTCGAAGAGTCGTCGCGGCACCCGCTTCGCGCAGACGCGGAACAGAATCGATCGCGGATCCTTGAGGCCGCGGCCCGGCTGTACGCCACGGAGGGCCTGGGCGTGTCCATGGCGGCGGTGGCGCGCGAAGCCGGCGTGGGCAAGGCGACCCTTGCGAGGAGGTTCGCCGACCCCGAAGCCTTGGTCGCAGCGGTCTTCGTCGATCACATGCGCAGGTTCGTGGACGCCACGGCGGCCGCGGTCGCCGACCCCGACCCGTGGGCCGGGTTCACGGGCTACGTCGAGACCGTGCTGTCGATGCAGGCAGCCGATCGAGGTTTCGCGGACGTGCTGACGATGACGCTGCCGGGCGCCGACGAGCTCGAGGCCCTCCGGGCGCGGTCCTACGGCGGATTCCTGACCCTGGTCGATCGAGCGAAGGCGTCGGGTCGGCTTCGCGAGGACTTCCGGTCCGAGGACCTCGCGCTCGCGCTCATGGCCAACGCAGCAGTGGTCACCGCGACCGCTCGCGTCGCACCGGACGCGTGGCGCCGGCTCCTCGGACACCTCCTCCGCGCCTTCGCCACCCCCGGGGCTCCGCTGCCCGAAATGCCACCCGCCCCCAGCGCGGCCGACCTCTCCCGCGCACTCGGCGGGTCGTCGACACCGCACACGACGTAGCTCCGCGTCGACACCGAGAAGCACCGCAGACGGCGGCCCCTTGCCTCGGCGCCACCGGCAGCACGCATCAAGATCCAACCCGAGAGCGGAGGTCCGAGGCCTGCTGGATGCCGAAAGCCGCCCGCCGGGGAGATGACGCTGTGATGCCTGTCGGAGGTGCGCCCGCGTCAGGACTGTGGCCGTGAGGGCGTCGGACGCGTCGCTCAACCCCTCGGTGACCTGCACGTCGTGGGCGTGCACCCGGGCGAGGGGTTTCGGGGGTTTTGCCCTGTCCTGGCCTGCCACCTCCGCGGTGCGGCTCCTGAACCACCCCCACCCAACTTGAAAAGACAAGTTGGGTACGGGTGGTTCAGGAGTGCAGGTGGCAGGCCAGGACAGGGCAAAGGAAAACAGGGGGGCAAGTGGTTGTGATGGTGGGTCACAGGTGAGGTGAGATGCGGCAGTGGTCGGTGGTGGTGTGGGCAGGAGGTTCGGTGCGGGATTGACGTGAGCGGGGTGGTGCGGAGGTGGGGCGGTCGGTTGCGAAGGTGTGGGTGACAGATCGGGATGAAGCGGCGTTGGTGTGGTTCCGGATCGTGCGGATCTCGAACCTGCAGACGGTGCGGTGGCTGCTCGGTGCGGTCAATGGGTGGGATCGGCCGGTCCAGCTCCGGCAGGCGCAGCGGTGGGTGTCGCGGATGGAGACCGCGGGCAAGGTCCGCCGGGTCCACCTCGTGGGTGCGGGCGGTGCTGTGGTGTGGGGCACGTTCGATGTGACGCAGGCGTCGAAGCCGAACATCTTCGGGCAGACCACCCGGCACGAGATCGCCGTGTCCGCCGCATCAGCCAGGTACGCGGCAGCCGGGTGGGCGTGGCAGCGGGACGAGAAGCCCGAATGGGCTGGCGGCCATCAGGCGGACGGCGTGGCAGTGGGTGTCGAAGACGATGCGCTGCTGGTGGAGGTGGAGCTGACTGCGACGCGGGCGCCGCGGTACGTCCGATCTTCTCGGCGTACTCGCGCCGCCTCGACCGCGATGACGCGAAACGGATCGTGTACCTCTGCAACCCCGACAGCGCACGAGCCGTGCGCACCGCGCTGAAGCAGCCGATGGGCCGCCGCATCGCTGACCGAGTCGACGTCCGCGAGGTGTTCGACCAGGACACCACGTTCTGGGCCGGCGAGACCCTCCCCGACTGGCTCACTCCTCCACAGGCCCGATCCGACGCGATCTCGCCCCCGCTAACTGGTGTGGCAGAACGAGCTGTCACACGGGACAAAGTGATCCTCGTCGATGACCGTCAGTCGATCCTGCGATGAGAGACCAGCAGCGCTTCGCTACCGCACTCGTGCAGTTGAAGTCTCGGAGGCGGTGACGTGGCCACGATCGAGCCGTACCCGACTGGGGAGGGCAAGAGGTATCGAGTGCGATACCGGAAGCCCGACCACTCGCAGACGACCAAACGTGGATTCCGGACGAAACGCGAGGCCGAGCTCTTCCTTGCCAGCGTCGAGGTGTCGATCGCTCGCGGGGAGTTCGTGTGTACGACAGCCGCTCGGGAGACGATCGGCTCCCTCGGCCCGCTGTGGCTGCAGCATCAATCGCATCTGAAGCCGTCCTCCCTGCGTCCGGTCGAGATCGCATGGCGGGTGCACGTCGAGCCGCGCTGGGGTCGCACTCCGGTGGCATCGGTTCGGCACAGCGACGTCCAGTCGTGGATCACCGATCTCACCACTCGTCGCGGTGCAACGACGGTGCTCCGTGCGTACGGCGTACTCGCCGCGATCCTCGACGACGCCGTGCACGACAAACGCGTACTCAGCAATCCGGCGCGAGACATGAACCTCCCGCGGAAGACGAAGCGCTCCCACACCTACCTGACCCACGACCAGGTCGGCGATCTCGCTCGAGAGGCCGGCGATAAGGCGACGCTCGTCCTCGTGCTCGCCTACTGCGGACTCCGCTGGGGCGAGGCGGTCGGCCTGCGTGTGAAGGACCTCGACATGCTTCGCCGCCGGATGAACGTCACGGTCAATGCGGTCGAGGTCGGCGATCAGATCGAGGTCGGCACCCCGAAGACCCATGAGCGACGGTCGGTCCCGTTCCCTGCCGGACTCGCCGTGCCGCTCGCTCGGCTGTGCGAGGGCAAGACGCCCGATCAGCTCGTCTTCGCGGATCGGTTCGGCGGCCACATGCGGCGCACGCGCACCGATGAGTCGAGCCGCGGCTGGTTCAGCCAAGCCGTGCGCCGAGCCGGGGTGCCGATGATGACGCCCCACGACCTGCGACATACCGCCGCGAGCCTCGCGGTGCAGGCGGGCGCGAACGTCAAGGCGGTGCAGCGGATGCTCGGTCACGCCTCTGCGGCGATGACGCTCGACGTCTATGCCGACCTCTTCGACGACGACCTCGACAACGTCGCGGCTCGTCTCGACGAGGGGCTCACACGTTCGAACGTCGCACAGCTCTGGACAACGGAGCCCGTCCAGAACGACCTCCGCTGACGAGGAACCCCCGCGAAGTGTGGTCAAAATGTGGTCACGAGCCGATCTGGGAAGAAGAAAGACCCCCTCCGATCCCCGTGTTCACGGGGATCCGAGGGGGTCTTGCACACGCGGTGGCGGTGGGATTTGAACCCACGGACGGGGTGAACCGTCACATGTTTTCGAGACATGCTCCTTCGGCCGCTCGGACACGCCACCGGGGTCGAGTGTAGGCGAACCCGCGCCCTCCGCTCCAACCGGACGGGTCAGACGTCGGAGCGCGCCCCGTGCTGCGGATCGACGTGCTCGAGGATCAGGTCCCACGCCGGCGCGATGACCAGGTGCCCGGACCGGGGGACCACCTTCAGGCGGGCGTGCGGCAGGTGTCGTCGGTACCAGCGGCCGTGGGCGCTGGGCGCGACGGGGTCCTTGGCGCCGTAGACCAGCAGCACCTCGGCCTCCACGCGCTGCAGGTCGAAGCCCCAGTCGTCGTCCGCGTAGGACAGCACGTCGTCCGCGACGCCGACGGTGCCCTGGGCGTAGGCCTGCCGGAGGGTGCGGTCCAGCCGACCGCGCAGGCCGGGGCGCTCCAGCACGTCGAGGTCCGCGGCGCCGGCCGCCAGCAGCTCGACGCCGGGCGTCCCGTCGGGCAGCTGCTGCTGGAGCATCGAGCGCAGCCGCTGCTTCGCCTCCGGCAGCGGTCGCGTCAGCAGCTGGCGGTTGACCTCCGCCAGCTCGGGCGGCACCCAGCGCACCGCGCTGTCGGGCGCGGGCGTCGCGACCACGGCGACGCGGTCGACCAGGCCCGGGTGGCGGGCGGCGAGCGCCAGGGCGATGCGGCCGCCCGCCGACCAGCCCACCACGCCCACGCGGTCGATCGGCGTGCGCCCCGTCTCACGGGCCTGCTGGATCACGGT
>JAKONM010000002.1 GCA_022701925.1 Microbacteriaceae bacterium | reverse complement strand
TTGTAGCCGTAGCGCCAGTCGTCGTTCGCGAAGTCCCGCGGGAAGCGCGTGCGCTCGAGGCGCTCGCGCAGGTCGTCCAGGTCGGCCTGGGGGATGTCCACCCGGAAGGGCTGGACGTCGTAGCCGTCGGGCATGCGGAACCTCCTCGTTCGCACCCGCCGCCGCTCTGCAGCGAGTTTCCATTCAGATCCTGACGATCCATTCGGATCATGCAAGTCCCCGGGCCGCGCTGTCAAGGCGCGCCCGCGACCCCCCGGACGCGTGTCGCGAATCGTTGCTTGACACGGCGGCGAGCAGGCCGAAGACTCCCGTGCAAGCCTAACCATGCATCGCATAGTTATGCACACAGCTCGACTCAGCGACGAATCGAACCAGGAGACAACGATGCCTCGACCTTCCATGCTGCGACGCAGGACGGCCCTCGCCGTCGGTGCGGTCGCCACCCTGGCCCTCGCCGGGTGCACCACCACGGCCTCGGGGTCCAGCACCTCGCAGGCGCCGATCGCGAAGGACGACATCGTCCTCGTCGCCTCGGTGATCAACACCACGAACCCCTACATGGCCTCCATGATCCAGGGGGCCCAGGCGCTGTCGAAGAAGCTCGACGTGCCGCTGCAGATCGTCGACTCCGAGGGCAGCTCGCAGACCGAGATCTCGAAGATCCAGGCGATCCTGGCCCAGGGCAAGAAGGTCGCCCTGATGGTCAACACCGTCGCCAGCTCCGACGCCCCCACGATCGTCAACGCCGTGAAGGCGGCCGGCGGGTACGTGACCATCTACTGGAACAAGCCGGACAACCTGGAGCCCAAGACCTCGGGCAACAAATTCGTCAGCTTCCAGAAGTACTCGGGCGTCGAGAGCGGCAAGTGCAACGCCGACAAGCTGGGCGCGGCGCTCGACAACAAGGGCGGCGTCATCATGCTGCCCGGCGTGCAGGACTCGACGACCAGCCAGACCCGCGTCGCCGGCTTCAAGGCCGAGATGAAGGCGAAGTACCCGGGAGTCAAGATCCTGGAGGAGGTGCCGTCGAACTGGGACCCGCAGCTGGGCTTCAAGAACACCCAGTCGATGATCGCCAAGTACGGCGACCAGATCAGCGGCGTGTGGGCGGCCGACGACGCGATGATGCTCGGCGCGATCCAGGCCTTCCAGCAGAAGGGCCTGGCCAAGAAGGTCGCCTTCGCCTCCGACGGCCTGTACCCCCCGACCATCAAGCTGATGCAGGACGGGGACGCCAACATCGTCGGCGAGACGTTCCACCGCGGCTACATGGCGGCGGCGACCGGGCTGTACACCTCCTACCTCGCCGCGACGGGCGACCTGAAGGTCGCGGACATGACCCCTGCGCAGCGCGACGGCCTGTTCAAGCTCAGCTGCGTCTCGCCCGAGACGCTGAGCGACTACACGAAGTGGGACGACGACATCGACGGCTGGGTCGACCAGCTGGTGGAGAAGGGTCCGTTCGACACGGAGCCCGCGCCGCTCGTGGGCCAGGGCCCCGAGAAGCTGCCGTCGACGGACTGACCGGGCCGCAGGGCTCGTCCGACTGATCGGGGCGGCCGTCGCCGGCACGTGCGACGGCCGCCCCTCCTCGAAGAAGCGGAGTGATCAATGGCGAACACCGACACCCTGACCGGGCCGCCCGCGGCCACGGCCCCTCCCCCCGCCCGGGTGCGCAGCCGACCCAGCAGGCGGCGCGACCGCATCGAGATCGCCGGCCTGATCGGCGCGCTGGTGCTGATGGTGATCGTCTTCACGATCGCCAGCCCCGACCGGTTCCCGACGCTGGCGAACCTGCAGACCGTCCTCGACCAGGCCTCGGTGCCGCTGATCATCGGCGTCGGCGCGACCCTGGTGATCCTGCTCGGCTCCATCGACCTCTCCATCGAGGGCGTGATGGGCGCCGCCGGCATGGCCTTCGTGCTGCTGATCCCGAACAGCCGCGGCGGCGAGGACCACTTCCTCCTCGCGATCCTGGCCGCCCTCGCCATGGGCCTCGCGCTCGGCGTGACCACGGGCCTGGTGCACACGCGGCTGAAGGTGCCGACCTTCATCGTGACCCTGGGCATCTGGTACGTCGGCCTGGGCGTCGCCACCCTGCTGTTCGGCACGGACTCCATCCCGACGATCACCTCGAACGCCATCACCGACTGGCCGCAGAACACCTTCCTGGCGCTGCCCCACTCCTTCCTGCTGGCCGCGGTCGTCATCGCGGTCGGCGTGCTGATCACCCGGTACACGCGGCTCGGCCGCTTCACCTACGCGATCGGCGACGACGAGTCGATCGCCCGCGACAACGGCGTGCACGTCTCGCGGTACAAGGTGGCGGTCTTCGCGGTCGCCGGCCTGTGCAGCGCGATCGCCGGGATCCTCGCCAGCATGCAGCTGGGCGCCGGGCAGGCGACCGTCGGCATCGGCAACCTGTTCCTGACGATCCCCGCCGTCGTGATCGGCGGCACCTCGCTGGGCGGCGGCCGCGGCGGGATCATCCGCACGGCGCTCGGCGTCCTGCTGCTCGTGACGCTGAACAACGGCCTGATCGTGGCCGGGGTCAGCGCGAACATCCGGTCCGGCGTGGCCGGGCTGGTGCTCATCGTCGCGGTCGTCGCGGCGAGCTGGGCGAACCGAGGCCGACTGGCGGTGGCGAAGTGACGGACAGCGACCTGATCACCGACGGGAGGGCGGCCGGGGCGGACGTGCCCGTGCTGCGCCTCCGCGGGCTGCAGAAGCGGTTCGGCCAGCTGCACGCCCTGAAGGGCATCGACCTGGAGATCCGCCGCGGCGAGGTCGTCGGCCTGATCGGCGAGAACGGCGCGGGCAAGTCGACGCTGCTGAAGATCCTGACCGGCATCCAGCCCGCCGACGAGGGCACGTTCGAGGTCAACGGCGAGCGCGCGCGGTTCAGGGGGCCGCGTGACGCGGTCGCCGCGGGCATCGGCGTGGTGCACCAGGAGCAGTCGCTGCTGCTGCACCTCTCCGTCGCCGAGAACATCCAGATGCACGCGGCCGACGCCGGCGACGGCGTGAGGCTGGGCCTGTACCGCTGGGGGCGCATCAACAGACGGGCGCAGAAGGTGCTCGACCAGGTGGGCTCGAAGCTCGACCCGCGCTGGCGCGTGAGCGACCTGACCTTCGTCGAGCGGCAGATGGTCGAGATCGCCCGAGCCGTGGCCGCCGGCACGGACGCGAACGCGACGCCGCTGCTGGTGCTCGACGAGCCGACCTCGCTGCTCGAGCCCGCCGAGCTGGCGGCGCTGGAGAAGGAGATCCGGCAGATCGCCCGCCTGGGCTCCGTGATCTTCGTGTCGCACCGGCTCGACGAGATCCTGCGGGTCTGCGACCGCGTGGTCGTGATGCGCAACGGCGAGGTCGTGGCCGACCGCAGCACCGACGCCGTGGGCGAGGACGAGCTGTTCGAGCTGATGATCGGGCGGGCCGCGAAGGCGCCGGAACGCGAGGTGCGCGCGGCGACGGGCGAGCCCGTGCTGGAGGTGAGCGGCCTGACGCGTCGCGGCGCCTTCCACGACGTGTCGTTCGCCGCGCGGCCGGGCCGCGTGGTCGCCCTCGTCGGCACCAGCGGATCGGGTCGCGAGGCCGTGTGCCGCGCGGCCTTCGGCGCCGAGGGGTACGACTCCGGCGAGCTGAAGGTCGCAGGTCGGCGGGTCGAGTCGTGGACCATCCCGAAGGCGATCGCCGCCGGCCTGGGCTACGTGCCGTCCGAGCGACGGGTCGAGGGGATGGTCGGCGGCATGAGCGCGATCGACAACCTGTCGCTGACCCGCTCCGGCGCCCTGATCGCGCCCGGGAAGCAGAAGCAGCAGGCGTCCGAGTGGTTCGAGCGCCTGGACGTGCGCCCGCGCGGGCCGAAGCTCGAGCTGGAGCGGTTCTCCGGCGGGAACCAGCAGAAGGTCGTGCTGGCGAAGTGGCTGAAGGACCAGGGTCTGAAGGCGCTGCTGCTGGACCACCCCCTGCGCGGCCTCGACCCGGGCGCCGGCGACACGGTGAAGCGCGAGATCCGCACGGCCTGCGCCGCCGGCATCGCGGTCGTGCTGCTGCCGGACACGCTCGAGGAGGCCCTCGAGATGGCGGACGAGATCCTCGTCCTCCGCGACGGCGGGATCACCGCCGTCTACGACGTCGCCGTCGACGCCCCGACCACCCTCGACCTCCTGGAGAAGCAGCTGTGACCACGACGCAGGACGGAGCGGTCGCCACCGGCGGCGACCGCGCCCCGGCCCCGAAGGACCCCAAGGCGCCCGCCGGTCCCCTGCGCAGCCGCATCAGCCCCGCGTCGCTGTGGCGCACGGTCGGCCCGATCGCGGTGTTCGTGCTGCTGCTGGTCGTGGTGTCCGTGCTGAACCCGTCGTTCCTCGGCGGCGGCGGCGTGACGATCCTGGCGACGCAGGCCGCCGCGATCCTGTTCGTGGCGCTCGGCCAGTCGGCGGTGCTCCACGTCGGGTCCATCGACCTGTCGAACGCGTCGATCGGCCTGCTGGCCGCGATGGTGCTGGCGCTCACCCTCGGCCCGCTCGGCCCGATCGCGATCGTGCTGGCGATCGCCGTCGCCACCGCGGTGGGCGCGCTGAACGGCGTGGTCTTCGCCGTCACCCAGATCCCTTCGTTCGCCCTGACGCTCGGCACCCTGGGCGTGCTGCAGGCCGCGGCGCTGGTGCTGAGCAACGCGACCACCGTGTACGTGACCGGCAACACCGACCTGCTGGCGTGGATGTTCGGCAGCGCGATCGCGGGCGTGCCCGCCGCCTTCGTCCTCGGCATCGTGCTGGCGGTCGTATTCTGGGCGGTGCTGCGCTTCACCCGGGTGGGCCACGGCCTCACCGCCGTGGGCCTGAACGAGTCGGCCGCGATCTTCGCGGGCCGGCGCAACCGCCTGCTGAAGACCCTGGCCTTCGCGCTGTCCGGCTTCTTCGCCGGCTTCGCGGGCCTCGTGATCATCGCCCAGGCCGGCGCGGCGTCGTCGTTCGGCGTCGGCAGCGACCTGCTGCTGCCCGCGATCGCCGCCGCGATCCTGGGCGGCACCGCCATCACCGGCGGCGTGACGAACCCGATCACCGTGGTGTTCGGCGCGCTGACCACCGCCCTGCTGCCGATCGGCATCGCGACCCTCGGCATCAACGCCCAGGCGCAGAGCCTCGCCTACGGCTTCGTGATCATCCTCATCGTCGCCCTGACGGCCACGCGGTCGCGCACGGCGATCATCAAGTGACGAGAGAGAAGGACGTCAGCATGACCCTCACCGACCCGACCCCGAGCACCGTCCTCGACGACCTGGAGCCCCGCGAGGTGCTGCAGCACTTCGCGACCCTCGCCTCGATCCCCCGCGGGTCGGGCAACGAGGCCGGCGTCGCCGCCTGGGTGGTCGACTTCGCCCGCAGCCACGGGCTGACCGCCGAGGAGGACGAGCTGCACTGCGTGCTGGTGCGGAAGCCGGGGCAGCACGGCCTGGAGGACGCGCCCGGCCTGATCCTGCACGGGCACCTCGACATGGTGTGCGAGAAGGAGGAGGGCGTCGAGATCGACTTCGCGACCGAGCCGATCCGACTGGTCGTCGAGGGCGACCTGATCACGGCCGACGGCACCTCGCTGGGGGCCGACAACGGCATCGGGGTCTCCTACATCCTG
>JAKONM010000330.1 GCA_022701925.1 Microbacteriaceae bacterium | reverse complement strand
CCCGTGCTGTTCGGCGTCCTGAACACGACGCCGGACTCGTTCAGCGACGGCGGTGAGCACCTGGACCCCGACGTCGCCATCGCCCGCGGCCGGCGGCTCGTCGAGGACGGGGCGGACCTGGTCGACGTCGGCGGCGAGTCCACGCGGCCCGGCGCGCAGCCCGTCGATCCGCGCGAGGAGCTGCGGCGCGTGCTGCCCGTCGTGCGCGGGCTGGCGGAGGCGGGCGTGCGGGTCAGCATCGACACCCGCCGGGCCGCGGTCGCCGCCGCCGCGGCGGCGGCCGGCGCCTCCGTCGTCAACGACGTCGACGGCGGCGCGGGCGACCCCGCCATGCTCGAGGTCGTCGCGGGGGTCACCGGCGACTACGTCGTGATGCACTCCCGGGGGCCCGCCGGAGCGGCCGGCGGGTACGCGGACGTCGTCGCCGAGGTGATCGACGACCTGCGCCGGCGGGTCGACGCGGCGGTCGGGGCCGGCGTCGCCGCCGAGCGCCTGGTCCTCGACCCGGGCATCGGGTTCTCGAAGACCGCGGACGAGAGCTGGGCCCTGCTCGCCCGCATCGACGACCTGTCGGCGGCCTTCCCGGGCGTGCGGCTGCTGGTCGGCGCGTCCCGCAAGCGGTTCCTCGCTCCGCTGCTGCCGGAGGGCGCGCCCGCCGTCGCGCGGGACCCGGCCACCGCTGCGCTCTCCGCGCTGCTGACCGGGCGGGTGTGGGGGCTGCGCGTGCACGACGTGGCCGCCACCCGGCTCGCGACCTCCGTCGCCCTCCGCATGCGGGCCGCGGCATGAACCCGGTGCCGGGCGGCGACCGCATCGTCCTGCGCGGCGTCCGCGGCTTCGGGCACCACGGCGTGCTGCCGGAGGAGCGCCGGGACGGCCAGGAGTTCGTCGTGGACCTGGAGCTCGAGCTGCCGCTCTCCGTCGCCGCCGCCACCGACCGGGTGACCGCGACGGTGCACTACGGCGAGCTGGCCGAGCAGGTCGTCGCGGCGATCGAGCGCGACCCCGTCGACCTCATCGAGACGCTGGCCGACCGCATCGCGGGCGTCGCGCTGCAGGACGACCGGGTGCAGCGCGTCGTGGTCGTGGTGCACAAGCCCGCCGCACCGATCCCCGTGCCGTTCGGCGACGTCGCCGTGCGGGTGGAGCGGCGGCGGGCCGACGGTGACCGGCCCGTCGTGGTCGCGATGGGGGGCAACCTGGGCGACGTCGAGCGGACCCTCGACGCCGCCGTCGCGGCGCTCCACCGGCTGCCGGGCCTCGTCGTCACCGCGGTGTCGGGCTCCCACGAGACGATCGCCGTCACCACCGCCGGCCCGGACGGGTCGCGGCCCCGCTACCGCAACCGCGTGCTGCTCGGCCGCTCCTCGCTCTCCCCCCGCGACCTGCTGGCCGCGCTGCTGGCGATCGAGCAGGTCTTCGGCCGCACCCGCGGCGAGCGCTGGGGCGACCGGACGCTGGACCTGGACCTGATCGCGCACGGCGACGACGCGATCGACGAGCCGGGGCTGACGCTGCCGCACCCGCGCGCGCACGAGCGCGCCTTCGTGCTGGCGCCGTGGCTCGAGGCCGACCCGCAGGCGCGGCTGGCCGGCCGCGGGTCGGTGCGGCACCTGCTGGCGGCCCTGGAGGAGCGGTGACCCCCGACCTGGAGCGCGCGGAGCGGGCGATCGCCGAGTACCTGCGGGCGCTCGGCATCGATCCCGAGCGACCGGCGCTGGCGCGCACGCCACACCGGGTCGCGCGCCTCGGTGCCGAGCTGTTCGCCGGCGTCGACGCCGATCCCGTGCCGCCGCTGGCCGCGGCCGCGGTGCCCGGGCTGACCGCGCGCGGGCCGGTCGCCTTCCGGGACGTGCCGTTCCGCTCCACCTGCGAGCACCACCTGCTGCGCTTCGCCGGCACGGTCGCCATCGCCTACCTGCCGGGCGACCGCGTCGCGGGGCTGGGCGCCCTGGTCGCCGCGGTCGAGACGGTGGCGGCGCGTCCGCAGGTGCAGGAGCGGATGACGGACGAGATCGCGGACGCCGTGCACGTCGCCCTCGGCGCCGCGGGCGTGCTGGTCACGGCGACCGCCGAGCACGACTGCGTGGCCGTGCGCGGTCCGCGCATCCACGGTGCGACCGTCACGACGCTGGCCGCCCGCGGCGCGTACGCCGAGGAGCCCGGGGCGGCGGAGGCCCGGGCGCTGGTCGGACTGGTCTGACGGAATACGGCGCCGCGGTCGCGCGCTGACCCTCCACGGCCCGACGGCGTGCCCTCGATCCGTCCCGAGGAGGACCCGTGCCGCTCACCGCATCCGACCGCCGCGCATCGACCGCCGCGCCGATCGAGGAGATCCTGGCGATGCGCTGGTCGCCGCGCGCCTTCGACCCCGAGGCGGTGCTGACCGACGAGCAGCTGACGTCGCTGCTGGAGGCCGCCCGGTGGGCGTCCTCGGCCTCGAACTCGCAGCCCGCCCGCTTCATCGCCGCCCGCCGCGGCACCGCCCTGTTCGACCGCATCGAGCAGCACCTGATGGGCTTCAACCGGGCCTGGGCGCCCCGCGCCTCCGCCCTGGTGCTGGCCGCGGCGACCACGGAGGACGATCAGGGGAAGCCGCTGCGGTGGGCGGAGTACGACACCGGCCAGGCGATGGCCAACCTGGCCGTGCAGGCGCACGCGCTGGGCCTGCACGTGCACCCCATGGGCGGCATCGAGGTCGAGGGCCTGCGGCAGGAGTTCGACCTGCCGCAGCGGCTGGTGCCGATCACCGTGACCGCGGTGGGCACCGTCGGCTCGCCGGACGCGCTGCCGGAGCGGTACCGCGAGCGCGAGAGCGCCCAGCGCACCCGGCTGCCGCTGGCCGACCTGCTGCTCGTGCAGGAGTAGCCGGCGGCTCAGACGGGCAGGCGGCGCAGCGCGAACCCGAGCGCCACCAGCAGCAGCCCGGCGACGACCAGGCCGACGCCCCCGTCGTTCCACGGCTCGCCCGCGACCGCGCGCGCCACGGGGAACAGCACCGCGAGCACGCCGAGCAGCAGGGCGGTCGCGGACGCCCGGCGCGAGAACACGACCACCAGGTCCCGCTGGTCGCGCCGCCCCGCCACCAGCGCGGCGACGAGCCACGGCCCGCAGGCCAGGCCGCCGAGCACCGCGACGACGAGCAGGGCGGTGCCGGCGATCTGGAGCATCCGACCATCGTCGTTCAGAGCGCGGCGAGCAGCCTCGGCGTCAGCTCGGTCGGCGGCATCTCCTCCGGCCAGCCCGCCGGCTCGACCCCGAACCCCATCCGGGCGACGAACGACGCCGCCACCTCGGGCTCGGCGCCGCCGTGGCCGCCGCCGTCCAGGTGGCCGTGATCGGTCGTGACCGCGACCAGCCAGTGCTCCCCCGCGCCGGCGCGGGCCTCGACCGCCGCGAGGAGCCCGGCCAGGTGGCCGTCCACGCGCCGCGCCGCCGCCGCGTACTCCGCCGACCGGGCGCCGAAGAGGTGGCCGGCCTCGTCCACGGAGGAGAAGTGGACGAAGGCGACGTCGGGACCGGCCGCCAGCACGCCGGCGGTGGCGAAGACCGCGACCTCGCCGTCCGCGACCCGGTAGCCGTAGGTCTCGCCGTCGCGCACGACCACCCGGTGCTGCTCGAGGCGCCGCTGGTCGTCCCGCGTGCGGATCACGGGTCCGACGCCGGCGGGGTCGACGAGCGGCGGCCACGCGGCCGCGGCGAAGGTGGTGCGCGTCGGATCCGCCAGGAAGGCCAGCGTCAGCAGGTCGGGGTGCAGCGCCAGCCGGCTCCCGATGAAGCGGTTGTCCACGACCCCGTGCTGCTCCACGGAGGCGCCCGTCAGCAGCGTCGACCAGCACGGCCCCGAGATCGTCGGCGCCGGCATCGTCATGCTGGTGCATGCGCCGTCGAGCATGCGCCTCAGCGCGGGCAGGTCGGCCAGGTCCAGCACGTCGAGCCGCAGCCCGTCGACCCCGATCAGCAGCAGGTGCGTCCGTTCCACGCCGCATGCCTACCGCCCGCAGGCGTCCAGCAGGTGACCGGACGCTCCGCCGTTCAGGAGCTCCCGGAGCGCAGCGGGAGCTCCTGAACGGCGGAGGACGTCAGGGGACGGGCACCTCGAAGCGCGCCACGGTCAGCGCGTCCGCCTGCGGGTCGACCTCGACGCGCACGGTGTCGCCGTCCCGCACCGAGCCCGCCAGCAGGGCCCGCGCCAGCCGGTCGTCGATCTCGCGCTGCATCAGGCGGCGCAGCGGCCGGGCGCCGTACAGCGGGTCGAAGCCGCGCTCGGCCAGCCAGGTGCGCGCCTCCGGGGTCACGGCCAGCTGCAGGCGCCGGTCGGACAGCCGGCGGCCGAGCCGGTCGATGTACAGCTCGACGATCTGCGCCAGGTCGTCCTCCGTCAGCGCCTGGAACACCACGATGTCGTCCAGCCGGTTGACGAACTCCGGCTTGAACGCCTGCCGAACCATGGCCTGCACCGTCTCCTCCTTCTGCGCGGGGCTGAGGGAGGGGTCGGTCAGGTACTGGCTGCCCAGGTTCGAGGTGAGGATCAGGATCGTGTTGCGGAAGTCGACCGTGCGGCCCTGGCCGTCGGTCAGCCGTCCGTCGTCGAGCACCTGCAGCAGGATGTCGAAGACCTCGGGGTGCGCCTTCTCGACCTCGTCGAGCAGGATCACGGAGTACGGCCGGCGGCGCACCGCCTCGGTCAGCTGACCGCCCTGCTCGTAGCCGACGTAGCCGGGAGGGGCGCCGACCAGGCGCGAGACGGCGAACTTCTCGCTGTACTCGCTCATGTCGATGCGCACCATCGCGCGCTCGTCGTCGAAGAGGAACTCCGCGAGGGCTCGCGCCAACTCGGTCTTGCCCACGCCGGTGGGGCCGAGGAACAGGAACGACCCGGTCGGACGGGCGCCGTCGGCGATGCCCGCACGGGTGCGGCGCACGGCGTCCGCCACCGCGCCGACCGCCGTCCGCTGCCCGATCAGGCGGCGGCCCAGCTCGGCCTCCAGCCGCAGCAGCTTCTGCGTCTCGCCCTGCATCAGCCGGCCGACGGGGATGCCGGTCCACTGCGCGACCACGGCGGCGATGTCCTCGTCGGTGACCTGCTCGTTCACCATGCGGGGCACGTCGGTGCGCTGCTCGGCCTGCTCGGCGACGGCCAGCTCGCGCTCGATCACCGGGATCTCGCCGTAGAGCAGGCGCGAGGCCTCCTCCAGGTCGCCCTCGCGCTGAGCCCGCTCGGCCCGCATGCGCAGCGCGTCGACCTTCTCCTTCAGGTTGCCGACGCGGTTGAGGTCCGCCCGCTCGCGCTCCCACCGGGCCTGCAGCCCCTGCAGGTCGGCCTCCCGCTTGCGCAGGTCGGCGCGCAGGCGCTCGAGCCGCTCGCGGGAGGCGTCGTCCTTCTCCCGCTTCAGGGCCAGCTCCTCCAGCTTCAACCGGTCGACGCTGCGGCGCAGCTCGTCGATCTCGACCGGGGCGGAGTCGATCTCCATGCGCAGGCGGCTGGCGGCCTCGTCGATCAGGTCGATGGCCTTGTCCGGCAGCTGCCGCGCCGTGATGTACCGGTTCGACAGCGCCGCGGCGGCCACCAGGGCGGAGTCGGCGATCGCGACCTTGTGGTGGGCCTCGTAGCGCTCCTTCAGGCCGCGCAGGATCGCCACGGTGTCGTCGACCGACGGCTCGCCCACGAACACCTGCTGGAAGCGGCGCTCGAGCGCCGCGTCCTTCTCGATGTACTCGCGGTACTCGTTGAGCGTCGTCGCCCCGATCATCCGCAGCTCGCCGCGGGCCAGCATCGGCTTCAGCATGTTGGCCGCGGCCACGCTGCCCTCGCCGCCGCCCGCGCCCATCAGGGTGTGCAGCTCGTCGATGAAGGTGATGATGCGGCCGTCGGAGTCGTCGATCTCCTTCAGCACGGCCTTCAACCGCTCCTCGAACTCGCCGCGGTACTTGGCGCCTGCGACGAGGGCGGAGAGGTCGAGGCTGACCAGCCGCTTGTCCTTCAGGCTGTCGGCCACGTCGCCGGCGACGATGCGCTGGGCCAGACCCTCGACCACGGCGGTCTTGCCGACGCCGGGCTCGCCGATCAGCACGGGGTTGTTCTTGGTGCGCCGCGTCAGCACCTGGCTCACGCGGCGGATCTCGGAGTCGCGCCCGATCACGGGGTCGAGCCGGCCCGCCCTCGCGATGGCCGTCAGATCGATCCCGTACTGCTCGAGGGCGCTCTTCGCCTTCTCCTGCGGCGGCTGCGCGCCACGCATGTTGGCCATCGGACCCTCCTCGTTCACGAATCGGCCGTCCTCGTGGTGCAAGAGCACGCGGGACGGCGGTGCTATTCCTCGTCCGCCTGCTGCCGCGGCCGCCACACGACGACCTCGGTGCGCCGCTGCGCGCGCACGCCGTGCCGCAGCGGCACCACGTCCCCCTGGGCGGACGACGCGAACACCCGGCTGCCCGGGCGGTTCAGCAGCTCGTTCGCCAGGGCCGTCTCGAGCCGCCGCACGCGCTCGCGCAGGGCGACGACCTCGTTCTCCAGCTCGAGCACCCGGCGGATGCCCTCCAGCGACACCCCCTCGCCGGACAGCCGCTGCACCTCGCGCAGCTGCGCGACCTCCCGCAGCGAGTAGCGGCGCGACCGCCCGGCGGTGCGGGTGGGCACCACCAGCCCCAGCCGGTCGTACTGGCGCAGGGTCTGCGGGTGCATGCCCGCCAGCTCGGCGGCGGACGCGATCGGGAAGACGGGCTCGTCGGCCTCCATCACGCCTCCTCGTGGACGTCCGCGGACCCGGGCCGGCGGCCCGCGCAGCGACGCCGGATCCCGGGGTCCGCGGACGTCGTGGTCATGTGCGCGCCCTGGCCAGCAGGTCGTCTCGCGGGTTGTCGCCCGGGCCCGCGGCGACGAAGGCGTCCAGCGCCTCCTTCTGCGGTCCGGACAGGTGGGAGGGCACGGCCACCTCGATGCGGGCCAGCAGGTCGCCGGTGCCCTTCGGGGTGGCGACGCCGCGGCCCTTGACCCGCAGCACGCGGCCGCCGGAGGTGCCGGGCGCGACCTTCAACCGCACCGGCTCGCCGCCCAGGGTCGGCACCTCGATGGTGGCGCCCAGCGCCGCCTCCGCGAACGTGACGGGCACCGTGACCCGCAGGTTCAACCCGTCGCGCTCGAACACCGGGTGCTTGTCCACGTGCACCGTGAGCACCAGGTCCCCGGCCTCGCCGCCGTCGGGGCTCGGCTCGCCCTTGCCCCGCAGGCGCAGCTTCTGGCCGTCCGTCACGCCGGCGGGGATCCGCACCGTGATCGGCCTGCCCCCGCCGCCCGAGAGGGTGACGGTGTCGCCCTTCGTGGCGGTGAGGAAGTCGATGCTCGTCGTGGCCACGACCTCGCGCCCCGGGGTCGGGCCCCCGAAGCCGCGGAAGCCGCCGGAGGTCTGGCCGAAGCCGCCGCCCCCGCTGCCGAACATCCCGCCGAGCAGGTCCTCGAAGCCGCCGCCCCGGGTCTGCCCGCCGCGGGGCCGCTGGCCCTGCCCGAACAGGTTCCCGAACACGTCTTCGAAGCCGCCCTGCTGGCCCCCGCCGCCGCCCGCGGTGAAGCGGGCGCCCGAGCCCATGGCACGGATCTGGTCGTACTCCTGCCGCTGCCCCTCGTCGGAGAGCACCGAGTAGGCCTCGGAGATCTCCTTGAAGCGCGACTCGGCCGCCGCGTCACCGGGGTTGGAGTCCGGGTGGTACTGACGCGCCAGCCTGCGGTACGCCTTCTTCAGGTCGGCCTGCGAGACGGACTTGTCCACGCCGAGGACCTTGTAGAAGTCCTTCTCGAACCAGTCCTGACTCGCCACGGTCAGCCCGCCGGGGTGTCGACGACGACCTTGGCCGCCCGCAGCACGGTGTCGCCGATCCGGTAGCCGCGCTCGACCACGTCGGCGACGGTGGCCTTCTGCACGTCGCCGCTCTCCCGCTGGAAGATCGCGTCGTGCTGGTGCGGGTCGAAGGCCTCGCCCTTCTCGCCGAAGGCGATCAGGCCCAGCTTCGTGCCCGCCCCGCGCAGCTTCTGCGCGATCGCGGCCAGCGCCCCGCCCTCGGTCAGGTCGCCGTGCGCCTCGGCCCGGTCCAGGTCGTCGAGCACGGGCAGGATCGCGCGCGCGGCGTCGCCGGTCGCGCGCTCCTTGATCGCCTCGCGCTCCCGCTCCGTGCGGCGGCGGTAGTTGGCGTACTCGGCGGTGACCCGGCGCAGGTCCGCCAGGTGCTCGTCCTCCGGCTCCGCGGCGCCCTCGGCGGGCATGTCGCCCGCCCCGTCGAGGAACGCCTGGTCGGCGTCGGTCAGCGAGGTCTCGACGTCCGGGCCCTCCGCCGCCAGCCAGTTCCCATCAGCGCTGGCGCCGTCGGCGGGGATCCCGCGGGGGGCGCCCTCCTCGGGCGCCCCCTCCGGCTGCTGGTCCTTGCTCATCGCTTGTCGTCCTCGTCCACGACCTCGGCGTCCACCACGTCCTCGTCGGAGGACGAGGAGGAGGGCTGCTGCCCCGGCTGCTCGTCGGCGGGAGCGGCCTGCTCCTGCTGCGAGCTCGCGTAGATCGCCTGGCCCAGCTTGGTCTGGCTCTCGTTCAGGCGGTCGAACGCGGTCTTCACCGCGTCGTCGTCGTCCCCGGCGAGCGCCGTCTTCAGCGCGTCGACGTCGCCCTGCACCTCGTCCTTGACGTCGGCGGGCAGCTTGTCGTCGTTGTCCTTGATCAGCTTCTCGATCGAGTAGACCAGCTGCTCGCCCGAGTTGCGGGTCTCGGCGGCCTCGCGCCGCTTCTTGTCCTCGGCCGCGTGCTCCTCGGCCTCGCGCACCATGCGCTCGATGTCGTCCTTCGGCAGGCTCGAGCCGCCGGTGATCGTCATCGACTGCTCCTTGCCCGTGCCCTTGTCCTTCGCGGACACGTGCACGATGCCGTTGGCGTCGATGTCGAAGGTCACCTCGACCTGCGGCATGCCGCGGGGCGCCGGCGCGATGCCGGTCAGCTCGAAGGTGCCCAGGTTCTTGTTGTCGCGGGTGAACTCGCGCTCGCCCTGGAACACCTGGATCGCGACGGACGGCTGGTTGTCGTCCGCGGTGGTGAAGGTCTCGCTGCGCTTGGTCGGGATGGCCGTGTTGCGCTCGATGAGCTTCGTCATGATGCCGCCCTTGGTCTCGATGCCCAGGGACAGGGGGGTGACGTCGATCAGCAGGACGTCCTTGCGCTCGCCCTTCAGCACGCCGGCCTGCAGCGCGGCGCCCACGGCGACGACCTCGTCGGGGTTCACGCCCTTGTTCGGGTCCTTGCCGCCCGTCAGCTTCTTCACCAGCTCGGTGACGGCCGGCATGCGGGTCGAGCCGCCGACCAGCACCACGTGGGCGATGTCGCCCACCTTCACGCCCGCCTCGCGGATGACGTCCTCGAAGGGCTTGCGGGTGCGGTCGAGCAGGTCGCTCGTCAGGTTCTCGAACTGCGCGCGGGACAGCGTCTCGTCCAGGTTCGCCGGGCCGTTCTCGGTCAGCGACAGGTAGGGCAGCGTGATGGAGGTGGAGGTGCTGCTCGACAGCTCCTTCTTCGCCTGCTCCGCGGCCTCCTTGAGGCGCTGCAGCGCGATCTTGTCCTTCGACACGTCGACGCCCGTCGACTCCTTGAACCGCTTGATCAGGTGGTCGACCACCCGCTGGTCCCAGTCGTCGCCGCCCAGCCGGTTGTCGCCGGCGGTCGAGCGCACCTGGATGGTCGAGAAGCCCTCGTCCTTGCCGACCTCGAGCAGGGACACGTCGAAGGTGCCGCCGCCCAGATCGAAGACCAGGATCAGCTCGTCCTCCTTGCCGCGGTCGAGGCCGTAGGCCAGGGCCGCCGCGGTGGGCTCGTTGATGATGCGCAGCACGTTGAGGCCCGCGATCTCGCCGGCGTCCTTGGTCGCCTGGCGCTCCGCGTCGTTGAAGTACGCGGGGACGGTGATGACCGCGTCGGTCACCGTGTCGCCCAGGTACTGCTCCGCGTCGCGCTTCAGCTTGCCCAGGATGCGGGCGCTGATCTCCTGCGGCGTGTACCGCTTGCCCTCCACCGGGTCCGTGGTCCACGAGGTGCCCATGTGGCGCTTGACGGACGAGAGCGTGCGGTCGACGTTCGTGACGGCCTGGCGCTTGGCGGTCTCGCCGACCAGGACGTCGCCGTCCTTGGTGAAGGCGACGACGGACGGGGTGGTGCGCAGGCCCTCGGCGTTCGCGATGACCGAGGGCTCGCCGCCCTCCAGGACCGCGACGACCGAGTTGGTGGTGCCGAGGTCGATTCCGACGGCACGAGGCATGGGTGCTCCTTCGAGTGAGGGTGGAGATGAAGTTCCAGGGTTCGACTTGCGTCGAGCAGGCTCAACTCTAAGCCGGTCGAACCCGGAAGTCCACTTCGAGGAGCAGGAGTTGAGCCCCTGCGGCTCAACTCACAGCAAGGGCGGTCCCTCCGTCAGAGCGCGCCCGAGCGCAGCACGGCCAGCAGCACCAGGGCGGCGCAGACCGCCCCGATGATCAGCGCGGGCGTGCGGTCCTTCCAGCCCTTCGCCGGGCCGTTGCGGATCAGCCACAGCGAGCCGGCCCCGCCCAGCATGCCGCCGACCAGCGCGGGCAGCCCGGCGCCGCCCAGCGCGACGCTGATCAGCAGGTTGACGCCGATCATGATCAGGATCTGGGTGCGCACCTGCCGGTCGTCCCACACCACGACCAGCAGCGCGGCGAACGACGCGAACAGGATCGTCGAGAGCCCCGAGCCGACCCCGACCGAGATCACCATCGCCGCGTTGCCGACGAACGCGCCGACCCCGGCGACGACCAGGAACAGCCGGGTGCCGAGCATGCGGTTCAGCTGCGGCGCGGTCAGCCAGAAGAACACGGCGGAGAGCGCGAAGAACACGACGGAGCCGAAGGTGATGCCGCCGAACGAGGAGATGAACGGGGCGGTCAGGTAGCGCCACACCTGCAGCTCCGGCAGGGGCAGGGGCGAGACCCCTGAGGTGGAGGAGGCCGCCGCGAGCAGCGCGGCCGGCAGCGGGGTGAACGATCCGACGACGAACAGCACGATCGCGGCGCCCAGCATCACGGAGGGCGCGCTCACCTCCGCGCCGGCGGGCTGCAGCATGGTGCGCACCCGCTGCTCCGTGCGGCGGCGGCGCTTCGGCTTGAGCGGCGCGACGTTGTTCGGCCGCCAGCTGACGCCGCCGGACGTCTCCGCGACGCACTCCGGGCAGTGCACGCCGACCGGCGCCTGGATCTGGCACTCGGGGCACACGGTGCGTCCGCAGCGCTGGCACAGCACCCAGCTCTGCCGACCGGGGTGCCGGTAGCAGACGGAGGGATCGATCTCGACTGCGCCCGACCTGTCGCTCACGATCGGTGATTCTCCCCGATCCCCGGCCGATCGCGGGCGCATCCTCCATCCCCCGTTCACGGAACCCCGGGAGGCCTGCGCCGGCTGCGCGGACTGGGGACGCGCCCCGCCCCCGTGCGCTCCTACGCTCCCTGCATGACCGCGGTGGCGTCGCCCCCTCCCGTCCGGCTGCTCTCCCGCCGGGTGCTCGCGTGGACGGCCTGGGACTGGGGCAGCGCCTCCTTCAACGCCGTCATCACCACCTTCGTCTTCACCGTCTACCTGACGGGCGATGCCTTCACCGGGCTGTCGGCGCGCGACCCCGGGTTCGCGGCGGCGAAGGCGGGCCTGGCCAGCGGACTGGGCTGGGGCATCGCGGCGGCGGGCGTCGTCGTGGCGCTGATCGCCCCGGTGCTCGGCACGCGCGCCGACGCGACCGGTCGGCGCCGCCTCCCGATGGCGGTGGCGACCGCGGTGGTCGTGCTGTCGATGTTCGGCATGGGCACCGTGCTGCCGGT
>JAKONM010000318.1 GCA_022701925.1 Microbacteriaceae bacterium | reverse complement strand
CTCATCAGCCTCGTCCCCGGCTTCTGACCGACTCGCAGCAAGGAACAGCAATGTCAACCATCCTCACCCGGGCTCCCGTCCGCACCTGGACCGTCGCCATCGGCCTGCTCGTCATGACGACCGTCGCGACGGTCCTCTACACCCTCGTCATCACCGTGATCGGACAGCTCGTGCTGCCCGCCCAGGCCGACGGGACCCTCGTGTCCTCCGGCGGCGAGGTCGTCGGGTCGGCGCTGATCGGCCAGTCCTTCACCGACTCCGACGGCGCCGCGCTGCCGCAGTGGTTCCAGTCGCGACCCTCCGCGGCCGGCGACGGGTACGACGGCGGCGCCTCCAGCGGCAGCAACCTCGGCCCGAACAACCCGGACCTGCTGAAGGCCGTCCAGGACCGGAAGGCCGCGATCATCGCCTCCGACGGCGCCGGCGCCGTGCCCGCGGACGCGGTCACCGCCTCCGGCTCCGGACTGGACCCGCACATCTCCGAGGCGTACGCGCTGCGGCAGGTGGACCGGGTCGCGGAGGCGCGCGACCTCGACGCGGCAGCGGTCCGCAGGCTCGTGGAGCAGCAGGTGCAGGCGCCGGACCTGGGCTACCTGGGCCAGCCGACGGTGAACGTCCTGCAGCTGAACCTCGCCCTCGAGCGTCTCGGCTGATGCAGGCGGCAGCGGGCGGCGGACCGGCACGATGAGCGCCGGGCACCGCGGGCGGCTGCTGGTCTTCCTCGGCGCGGCCCCCGGCGTCGGGAAGACCTACGCGATGCTCGAGGAGGCCCACCGCCTGGCGCAGTCCGGCAAGGACGTGGCCGCTGCCGTCGTGCTCGACCACGGCCGCACCGCCACCGCTGCGATGGTCGGGGAGCTCGAGCGGATCCCGCCCGCCGTCGTGGAGCACGGCGGGATCCGCCTCGAGGAGATGGACCTCGACGCCGTCATCGCCCGCCGCCCGCAGGTCGCGCTGGTCGACGAGCTCGCGCACACCAACGCGCCGGGCTCGCTGCACGAGAAGCGGTGGCAGGACGTCGACGCGATCCTCGACGCCGGGATCGACGTGCTCTCGACGGTCAACATCCAGCACATCGCCTCCCTCAACGACGTCGTCGAACGGATCACCGGGATCCCGCAGCGGGAGACGATCCCGGACCAGGTGCTGCGTCACGCCGACCGGATCGAGCTGGTCGACCTCGCCCCGCAGGCGCTGCGCGATCGTCTCTCGGCCGGGCTGGTCTACCCGTCGACCCGCATCGATGCGGCGCTGTCGAACTACTTCCGCGAGGGGAACCTCACCGCGCTGCGCGAGCTGGCGCTGCTGTGGCTCGCGGACGAGGTCGACAGCGCCCTGCAGCGCTACCGGGTCGCGCACGGCATCGAGACCGCCTGGGAGGCCCGGGAGCGGGTCGTCGTCGCTCTCACCGGCGGGCCGGAGGGAGAGACGCTGCTGCGCCGCGGCGCCAGGATCGCGGCGCGATCCGGCAGCGGCGAGCTCCTCGCCGTCCACGTCACCAGCGAGGACGGGCTCGCCGCCCCGGACCCGCGCGCACTCGCCGCGCAGCGCGTCCTGGTGGAACAGCTCGGCGGCACCTACCACCAGGTCGTCGGCGAGGACATCCCGACCGCGCTGATCGGGTTCGCACGCGCTTCCCACGCGACGCAGCTCGTCGTCGGGGTGTCCCGCAGGTCCCGGCTGATCGCGCTGCTCACCGGGCCGGGCACGTCGTCGCGCGTCATCAGGGCGTCCGGCGACATCGACGTCCACATGGTCACCCACAGCGCCGCCGGCAAGAGGTCGAGCCTCATCCCGCGCGGCCGCGGCGCCCTCTCGGCGAAGCGGCGCATCCTCGGCTTCGCCCTCGCGCTGGCCGGCGGCCCGCTGCTGACGCTGCTGCTGTCCGCGACCCGGACCGGGGACAGCCTGACCGCCGAGGCACTCGGCTACCAGCTGCTCGTGATCCTGGTCGCGCTCGTCGGCGGCGCCTGGCCGGCGGCGTTCGCCGCCGTGCTCTCGGGCCTCACGCTCGACTACCTGTTCGCGGAGCCGTTCCTCACCTTCACCATCTCCCGCCCGACCCATCTCATCGCCCTGTTCCTCTACCTCATCAACGCGCTGCTGGTGAGCGTCGTGGTGGACCGGGCAGCACGGCTCACCCGGATCGCCCGTCGGTCGGCCAGCGAGTCCGAGGTCCTGGCGACGATCGCGGGCGGCGTGCTGCGCGGCGACGACGCCGTCGAAGCCCTGCTGGAACGCACGCGCGAGGCCTTCCGCATGGAGACCGTCCGCCTCATCGCCGACGGCCGATTCATCGAGGAGCACGGCGACCCCGACGCGACCGGCGACTCGATCCGCGTCCGAGTGACCGAGCGCTTCGAACTCGAGCTGATCGGACGCCGACCGGACGCATCGGACCGGCGCGTGCTCGACGTCGTCGCCACCCAGCTCTCCGTCGCCCTGGAGCAGCGCTCCCTCACCGACACCGCGAAACGGCTCGAGCCGCTCGAGGCGGTGGACCGGGTGCGATCAGCGCTGCTCGCCGCCGTCGGGCACGACCTGCGCCGACCGCTGGCGGTCGCCACCGCCGCCGTCACCAGCCTGCGGTCACCCGGCACCCGCCTGTCCGCAGCAGACCAGAGCGAGCTGCTCGACAGCGCCGAGCACAGCCTCGATGTGCTGGCCCGACTGGTCACGGACCTGCTCGACGTCAGCCGGGTGCAGGCAGGAGCCCTCGCCGTGTCCCTGGAGTCCCTCGACGTCGCCGACTACCTGCCCGCAGTGCTCAGCGACCTGAACGCCGGACCCGGCGTCGTGGAGCTGGACGTGCCCGAGACGCTGCCGCCGGTGCGCGCCGACCCCGTGCTGCTGCAGCGGATCGTGGTGAACCTGCTCTCCAACGCGCTGCGGTACTCCCCCGCCGGCTCCCCGCCCGAGCTGGCGCTGTCGACGTTCGGCACGGCGCTGCAGATCCGGGTCATCGACCAGGGGCCAGGAGTCGACAGCGATCAGCGGATCTCGATGTTCGAACCGTTCCAACACCGATCCGACACCACCGACACGGGAGGGATCGGCTTGGGGCTGGCGCTGTCCCGCGGGTTCGCCGAGGGGATGGGGGCTTCGCTCGAAGCAGAGGACACCCCCGGGGGCGGGCTCACGATGGTCCTCTCCCTGCCGGTCGACGCGACGGTGCGGACGCCGACGGACGCGTGAGGGAGCAGCGATGAAGATCCTGGCCGCCGACGACGACCCGCAGATCCTCAAAGCCCTGAGCATCATCCTCAGCGCCCACGGATACGACGTCGCGACCGCCCGCGACGGGAAGGAGGCGATCCAGGTCGCGGCCACCGCCCTCCCCGACCTGATCCTGCTCGATCTCGGGATGCCCGGTCTCGACGGCATCGCGGTGATCGAGGCCGTGCGCGGTTGGACGAACACCCCGGTCCTCGTGGTGTCCGGCCGCTCCGACACGACCGGGAAGGTCCGGGCACTCGACGCCGGCGCGAACGACTACGTCGTGAAGCCGTTCGCCACCGAGGAGCTGCTGGCCCGCATCCGCGCCCTCACGCGGCGCGGATCGGCGTCCGCTGCGGAACCCGTCGTCGCCTTCGGCGACGTGGTCGTCGACCTCGCCGCCAAGCAGGTGCAGCGAGCGGGCGAGGACGTCCGGCTGACGCCGACCGAGTGGGCCGTGCTCGAGCAGCTCGTCCGCAGCCCGCGGCGACTGGTCACGCAGCAGGCCCTGCTGACGAAGGTGTGGGGCCCGACCCACGCCCGCGACTCCGGCTACCTGCGCATCTACCTGGCTGCGCTGCGCAAGAAGCTCGAGCCCGAGCCCGCTCGCCCGCGCCACCTGATCACGGAACCCGGCATCGGGTACCGCTTCGTGCCGGATGTCGAGTGATCCTCGCGAGCGAGCCCTGTCTCCCGGGACGCGCTGAGATCGGCTGCGAAGTCCCTGCGCGTCCTGCTCATGGCGCACCGCCGCCCGGTCAGGGACATCACGGCCGACGGAGCGCAGGTCCAGCTCGCACTCGACCTCCTGCAGATCGAACCGCGGATGCACCGGACCACAGCCACGATCTGCAGCGACGGGCTCGCCGCCGTCCTCGTGCTCCACCATCACCGCTCACGACGATCGGCCCTGCCACGCACATCACCCGATCGCGTTCCGCCAGGTCGTTCGCCGTGTCGCAGCGACGCGCACGGGTCGCCTTCCTCCCCGGTGGCGGTACCGCCCCGCGCTGGGCCGGCCGCTGCTCAGGGAGTGGGCTGGTCGGTCGGCCTGATGAGGATCTCGTTGACCGCGACGTGGTCGGGCTGCGTGACCGTGTACACGATCGCGTTGGCGACGTCCTCGGCGTGCAGGGTCCGCATCGCGTCGTAGCTCTTCTTCGAGGCCGCCTTCGCCGTCTCGTCGGTGATCTGGTCGTTGAGCGCAGTGTCGACGGCACCGGGTTCGATCAGCGTGATCCGGACACCCTCGGAGGTGACCTCCTGGCGCAGGGACTCGCTGAACGCGTTCACCGCCCACTTGCTCGCGTTGTACACGCCCGAACCGGGCTTGGCCGTCCGGCCGGCGACGCTCGAGATGTTGATCACATCTCCCGACCCCTGCTCGACCAGGTGCGGGATCGCGGCGTGCGTGACGTACATCAGCCCGAGCACGTTCGTCGACATCATCCGGCGCCAGTCCTCGGTGTTGCCGTCCACGAGCGGACCGAGCAGCATCAGCCCGGCGGCGTTCACCACGATGTCGATCCGACCGAGCTCGTCGACGGTGCGCTGCACGGCCGCGGCCGCGGATTGCTCGTCGGTCACGTCGAGGTCGAGTCTCAGCGCAGTGCCGCCCGCCTTCTCGAGCTGCTCAGCGAGCTCCTCCAGCTTCGCCGCACGCCGCGCGCCGATCGCCACCGCCGCCCCTGCGGCGGAGAGCGCCTTGGCCGTCGCCTCCCCGATGCCGGACGACGCCCCGGTCACCAGCGCCACCTTGCCGTCGAGCCGACCACCGCTCATCGTCCGCCTCCAGATCTCGATCCCCGGCATCCCTTGGACCGAGGCGAGGCGACGCTACGAGCACTTCCCTGAACGGCTCACGACAGGGACGGCTCACTGATCAGGCGCTTCGATGATCGAGGCGCGTTCTGCAGCGATCCTCTCGCTGTCGCCCGAGGTGTCGACCACGTCGGTGGCCATCGCCCGGAGGGGCGGCTCGAAGTCGAACTCGGAGCCGGCTTGCCACCGGCGCTCATGGTCGAGGTCGGCGCCGACCCGTTCAGCAAGTGGGACCGCGCGAGCTCGATCTCACGGGGCGACGGCCAGCAGGTCCCCCACCTCGCAGTCGAGCGCGTCGCAGATGGCGGTGAGCGTCGAGAACCGGATGGCACGAGCCCGGTCGTTCTTCAGCACCGAGAGGTTGACGATCGAGATCCCGACCAGGTGGCTCAGCCGGGTCAGCGTCATCCCGCGAGCGGCGAGCAGCTCGTCGAGCCGGCAGTGGATGCGTCCTGCGTCCTCGGCCGGTCCCGCAGGCGCCATCAGACGAGTCCGGCGGTGTCGTGCTGCAGGCGCTCCCCCGCTCGGAACACCGCTGCCACCGCCCCGAGGCCCAGTCCGAGCAGGAGCGGCAGGAACGGGATCTGCAGCGTGAAGGCTCCCGCTGAGGGCCAGCCCAGGTCGGCGAGGGTGGTGCCCGGATCGGTGATGCGCGTCGCGCTCCACGCGGTGACGGTGAACGCGTCCTGCGCCGCGCTCCACTCCCCCCACTGCTGCAGCACGGCCGCGACCG
This sequence comes from Microbacteriaceae bacterium, assembly GCA_022701925.1. Lineage (GTDB taxonomy): Bacteria > Actinomycetota > Actinomycetes > Actinomycetales > Microbacteriaceae > Amnibacterium. The sequence continues at coordinate 11,127 of JAKONM010000318.1, read as the reverse complement.
TGCCGCCGACCGCGATCGCGACAGCGGCGATCGTGATCACCCGCGCGATGCCCGGCGTGAACGGCGCACCCTTCAGCGTCGACGCCGCGATCCGCGACAGGGCGATCGCGATCACGATGGACACCGCGGCGAGCACGAGCGCCGCGGCGATCAGCAGCAGCCGGGTCGGGATGCCGAGGTCGGTGAGGGTGAGCGTCGCCCGATCGATGCTGCCGCCGGTGATCCGCGCCAGCGGGCCCTGGTCGAACGTCACGTTCCGCGGCCGCGCGATCCCGCCGGCCTGGAGCGGAACGGAGACCGTCGCAGCGCCGCCGATCAGCGGGACGACGGCCACGACCGCGACGAGGACGCTCAGCGCCGCGTACGCGAGACCGCCGACGCGGACGATGCGCAGCACCGAGGGTCCGCCGAGGCGCGAGATCACCAGCGGGACGCCGATGAGCACGAGCGCGGCGAGCGCCAGCAGCACCAGGAGCCCGATCCCGTTCATCGGATCAGTCCGTCAGTGCCGCGCTGCAGCCGCTCTCCGCACTCGCACGCCGGGCCGACGCCGGCGGTCTGCCGACGGGTGGCGCGGAGTGCCCCGCAGGTTCCGGCCGGGACCAGTGCTTCGGCATTCACGAAGCCTCCTTATCGACGGGCGATAAGGTAACGATCATCGATGGGGTCGGCAAGGGCCTCTCCACGTTGCAGCTGCGACGCGGATCCCGGAGACGACCTGCGGAGCGGTCCCTAGGCTCCCTGCGTGACCACCGAACGCCCGACCCGGCCCGTCCGCAACCGCATCGCCGTCGCCGGCCTGGTCGTCGCGGGGGTCGCCGTGCTCGTGCGGCTCGGCACCTCGGCGCTGAGCGTGGTGCTGCCGGTGCTGGCCCAGCGCTCCGGGGCGCCGATCAGCTCGATCGGGGCGGCTTTCGCGGTGATCGGCGGAGTCCTGCTGGTGCTGCACCTGACGGCTGCGGCGCTCGGCCTGGCGGGGGTGCTGCTGCCGAACCGCCCTCGGGGCGTCGCCGGAGCCGCGCTCGGCGTCGGGTGCGCCGGCGCGCTCACCGCGCTGGCCGACGTCGTCGTGCCGCCGCTGGTCGGAGCGGCGCTGCAGTTCTGAGCGCGGCCCGCGCCGCCCGGCCCGTGCGCGTCAGGCGTCGTGGCGCTCGCGGAACCAGGCGAGCAGCGCGCGCAGGGCCGGCAGCGTGCCGCTCGTCGAGCGGTCGGCGTCGATGTCGTCGAAGGTCCGGCGGAAGCCCGGGGTGCCGCTGTCGGCGCCGGCGGCGGACTCGTAGCCCATCGTCCAGTCGGGGAACTGCCGCTGCTGGATCTCGTCCTCCAGCAGCACCCGCAGGTGGCCGTGCCGCGGATCGCCCTCGATGGCGGACATCCGGTCTCGCACGTTCTGCTCGGGGCCCTCGATCAGCTGCAGGAAGCGGCCGTCGCGATGCATGAGCAGCCCGGTCAGCCCTTCGCGCTCGTTCGCGGCGCGACTGCGCGCCAGCAGGCCCTGCAGGTCTTCGGACGAGAAGGCCTGGTTGGCCGAGCTCGAGTAGACGATCGACAGCACGTCGGCCTCCTTGTGACGCCGCGACGGTACGGGCACCGGCGGCTCCGCGTCTGGATGCGGCATGCGCATCCGCTGTCCTCCGGCTGGACAGTCGCCCGGACGCTGCCGCACCCCGTGCCAGGTCGCCGAGGCGTGCGACGGCGCGGGCGGCGCAGCGCCCTCCGATGCGTTCGTCACAATGGAGCGGGCCCTGCCGCAGCGGGCGGAGCCGCGGAGGAGGACCACGGATGGGCAGTCGTGAAGCGCAGAGCTCCCGGCAGCGGCGGGCGCAGGAGCACCGGCAGCAGCTGGAGCGGAAGGCGCGCCGACGCATGCTGATCATCGTCGCGGCCGCCGTCGTCGTGGTGCTGGCCGTCGCGGGCGGCATCACCTGGGCGGTCGTCGGCGCCGCGTCGCAGCCCTCGCCGCTGGCCGCCGTCAAGACCTTCACCGGGCTCAGCCGCGATCACACGTCCGTGAAGGTGGACTACCCGCAGACCCCGCCCGTCGGCGGCGAGCACGCGCCCGTCTGGCTGAACTGCGGCTACTACTCCTCGCCGGTGCCGAACGAGAACGCGGTGCACGACCTGGAGCACGGTGCGGTCTGGATCACCTACCGCCCCGGGCTGCCCGCGGCGCAGGTGGCACGGCTGAAGTCCCTGGCGGAGCAGCAGACGTATGTGACCGTCTCCCCGTACTCCGGTCTGCCCAGCCCCGTGGTCGCCTCCGCGTGGGGCGTGCAGCTGCAGCTGCCGAGCGCGACCGACTCGCGGCTGGGCGACTTCGTGCGCAAGTACGTGCAGGGCCCGCAGACCCCGGAGCCCGGCGCGCCCTGCACCGGCGGCGTCGGCACCCCCGAGTCGTGAGCACCGCGGTCGCGGACGCACCGGCCGAGCCGGCGGCCGACGCCGTGCCGCCCGACCGGAACCCCCGTGTGCGGCGGGTGCTGCTGGCGGTGCTGGCCCTGCTGGTGCTGGTCGCGGCCGCCTTCGCCGGCAGCGCGGCCTTCTCGCCCCGCACGCCGCTGGACGGCAGCGCCGACGCCGGCTTCGCCCGGGACATGGCCGCCCACCACGAGCAGGCCGTGGAGATGTCGGAGATCGTGCGCGACCGCACCCGCGACGACACGATCCGGGTGATCGCGACCGACGTCGCCCTGACCCAGACGGCGCAGATCGGCATGATGCAGGGCTGGCTGACCCTGTGGCGGCTGCCGATCGCCACCCCCGGCCCGCGGATGGCGTGGATGGAGGGCGACCCCGCGCACGAGGGCATGGGCGGGATGTCGCACACGGACGACTCGGGCGCCTCGCCGCAGATGCCGGGGCTCGCCAGCAGCGCCGACGTGCAGCGCCTGCGCACCCTGCCCGCCGCCCAGGCGGACCGGCTGTTCCTGCGGCTGATGATCGCGCACCACCGCGGCGGCGTGCAGATGGCCGAGGCCGGCGAGCGCCTGGCCGGCGATCCGGAGGTCCGGTCGTTCGCGCGCCGCGTCGCGACCTCCCAGCAGGCGGAGATCAGCCAGATGCAGGCCCTGCTGCGCTGACGCGGTGGGAGCGGCCCGGTCGTCGCCGCTAGAGCGCCGGGGACGCGACCCGGCGGAAGACGTAGACGCCGTGCAGCACCCCTCGGGTCACGGTGCCCTGCCCGGAGAAGATCATGCGGTCGGTGGAGGTCGACCCCGTCTCCACGAACACGTACCCGGCGTGCTCCAGGTGCCAGCCCTCGTCCTCGATGCGACCGAGCAGGTCGGGCTGCAGCTCGTTGCGCGTGATCCGGTTGTCCGCCGACCCGAACATCGAGTCCTCACCCGTCAGGGCGCTGACCTCCAGCTCGACCTGGAACAGCCGGTCGCCGCGGCGGAAGGCCTCCCGCGCCCTGCCGACCGGCGAGCCCGCGAAGGCCGCGGCCTCCGCGGCGGCCCGCTCGCGGCGCTCGTCCTCGGCGCGCTGCCGCGCCTCCAGGTCCCGCTCCTCCGGCGTCTTGAACAGTCCCATCCCGCAACCCCGTCCCTGCATCGGCGCCGCCGTGACGCGCGACCACAGCATCCCGCAGGCGCGTCCGCCGTGCGACGGGCAGCCCTGGGAAGGCGGGGCGCGGGCTCAGCGGCCGTCCGTGCGCCGGACGGGAGACTGCAGCCATGAGCACCGAGCAGCACCTGGTCACTCGCGCCGTCGAGCTGGCGCAGCAGAACGTCGACGACGGCGGCAAGCCCTTCGCCTGCCTGATCGTCAAGGACGGCGAGGTGGTGGAGGAGGCCGTGAACCACGTCGCGCAGACGGGCGACCCGACGGCGCACGCCGAGATCCGCGCGATCCGCGCCGCCGCCCGGCGCGGCCTGACGGACCTGACCGGCCACGACGTGGTCGTCACCGCGTACCCGTGCCCCATGTGCCTGGGCGCGCTGTACTACGCGCAGCCCGATCGCGTGCTGTTCGCCGCCACCCGCGAGCAGGAGGGCGAGCACTACGAGGACGGCAACCGGCTGATGAGCCTCGGCACGTTCTACGACGAGTACGCGAAGCCGATCGCCGAGCGCGCGCTGCCGTCGCGCCAGGTGCAGGTGGACGACCCGACGGCGCCGTTCCGCGCATGGACGGACAGGCACGAGGACGACTGAAGGAATGCGCTGAAGGCGAACGAATTCCTGCTCCGGCTTCAGCTCGGATGCGACTCGCGCATCAAGATGGAGCAGAGCGCTGGTCCCTCTTGAGAGCGCTCCGCTGAATGCGGAGCAATGCGGGACGGGGCCGCCCGCAGGCCCGGTCCCGCATTCCTTTCGCCATTTCCCACGCAGTCGACCTCAGTCCGGCGGCGACCGGATGGGTCCGTCCCCGGGCGCCGCGGGGTCCGCCGTCCGATACGACCGGCGGACCCCCGCGACGCACCCGGAGGACGGTTCCGATGCCGCCCGCTCGAGCGCGGAATCGTCCAGGCGGAGACCGGCGACGATCTCGTCGAACAGCGCGTCGACGAGCACCGCCTCCGCCTGGACGACCACGTCGTCGGTCGCCCGCGCGATCTGCTCCGCCTCCATCAGCGGTGCACCTCCTCGCGACGATCGGACGCGGACGGGACGGCGGATCAGGCCGCGGACAGCTCCCGATCGGCGGCCGACCCCTTGGTGGTCAGCTGGATCTTGCGCGGCTTCGCCCGCTCGCTGACGGGGATCACCAGGCTGAGCACCCCGTTGTCGTAGCTGGCCGCGATGCGTTCGACATCGATGCCCTCGCCGACGCTGAACTGCCGCAGGTACTTGCCGTGCGGCCGCTCCTGCGCCAGCCAGGAGCCCTTGCGCGGGTCCGGGCTGCGCTCCGCGCGGATGGTGAGCAGCTGGCCGTCGACGTCCACGTCGACGGATTCGGGATCGACCCCCGGCAGATCGGCGGTCAGCACGTACTGATCGCCCTCGCGGAACAGGTCGACGGGCATCGCCTTCGGCGCGGCATGGGCGCCCAGCAGCGCCCCGGTCAGCCGGTCCAGCTCGGTGAAAGGATCGAAAGACATCGGCATGTGAAGATTCCCCTTCCAGTTCGTCCAAGTGGAGTTGATTGAGATCGCCCACCGGCTGAAGCCTGGAAGGCGACGAGTGCAGAATACCTCGACCTCTCCCCCGACGTCGAGCGGCATTCTTCGAGAATGCTCGAAATGCACGCGAACCGGCGACCCTGCACCTTCCCGGACGGCGCACGAGAGGGGCGGGCCGCCACCGCGACCCGCCCCTCGTCGTGACCGCGCCGTCAGACCAGCTGCTTGAAGCTCCAGCGCACCGTCAGCGACTTCAGTGTCACCTGACCCGCCTTCCACTGCTTCGTGAAGCGCACGCCGGTCGTGCTGGACGGCACGAGGATGCTGCTCGAGCGGTGCACCCCGTCCTTCACGGCGATCGCGGACGTCTTCGCACCGAGGTGCAGCTGCAGACGACCCGTGGAGGCGGCCGTCGCGGACGTGCTCACCTGCACCCGCGCGGCGGCCAGGCGGATGCCGGCCCGCACCTTCGCCGGCACCGACAGCGACTTCGTGACGAGCGTGCGGGTCACGAGGCGCTTCGCCGACACCTGCACCGAGGTGGATCCGGTGCGGGTCGCGCCGTCGGCGGAGCCCGCGGACACGGTGAGCGTGTACGAGCCCGGCACCACCCGGTCCGACCTCCGACCGTTCCAGGTGACGGTCGACGTGCTCGGCGCGATGGTCCAGGTCTTCACGACGACCCCGCCCTTGCGCAGCACCGCGGTGCCGCGGACGCCGATGGGCGCGCCGTCGGCCGCCGTCGGCCGCACGCCGAAGCGCACGGAGTCGCGGTAGCCGTCCTTGCGCGGGTAGACGGTGGCGACGCTGCGCGTCACGTCGATCCGCACCACCGTGCGGGGTGCGGCGGCCGGGGCGCTGCTCGCGGGCGCGGGCGCGGGCGCGGGCGACGTCGTGGTGGTGGTGGTCGTCGTGGTGGTGCTCGACGGCGAGCCGGTCGAGGTGCCGGTCGTCGGCGACACGGTCACCCCGGTCGACGGGTTCACGCCGATGCCGGTGGTGGGCGCCGTCGTGGGGCTGACGGTGGTGCTCGGGTCGAGGGTCGTGCCGTTGCCGACGGTCACCGGCACCGAGACCGGCACCGAGACCGGCGAGCCGTCGAGCAGGCCGGTGCCGTTGAGGACCGACGTCGACGAGCCGTCGAGCAGGCTGGTGCCGTTCAGCACTCCCGTGCCGTTCAGCACGCCGGCGGCAGTGCCGGTGAGCGGCGCGGTGACGTCGCCGACGAGGTCGCCGACCGGCAGCACCGACCCGCCGAGCAGCGATCCGCCGCTGCCGAGCGGTGCGGAGGCGAAGGCGGCGGGCGCGGTGAGGACGGAGCCGCCGACCACCAGCGCGGCGGCCGTGCCGGCGGCGACGGCGCGGGCGCACCGCGTGGAAGGCTTGTGGAACGCGTTCATCATGGTCTCCTGAAGTCGCGGGACTCTGGTCGGCAATGGGATGCCGCGGATGAGGTTCGGGTGCCGCGGACGCCGGCCGCCCGTGCTTCACGCAGGCGCACGCGACCTGCGCGCATCGTCACGCGATCACCCCTTCGAGGGGCGCGATCCGCGCACCGGCCCCTGACCCGCCGACGGGGGCCGCGGGCGCGCTCGGGCGGGCGCGCGCGCGATCGTCGGGGCGTACGGGCGTCCGGCGTCGGCGGTCGCCGATGAGGGCTCGGACCGGGTGGGGCGCCGGCGGCGGCGCTGGTGGACGAGCGGCGGGAGGTGTCGGGTCAGGCCACGTCGGAGCGGTCGTCGAGCGGCGCGTCCAGGGGCCGCCGGTCATCGCCGGCGAGCACCGCGTCGTGGAACTCGTGCACCGTGCAGCCGTAGCGCCAGCGGAACGCGCGCGCCAGGTGCTCGCGACCCGAGAAGCCGAAGCGGATCGCCAGCGCGCTCAGCCGCGGGGCCTGCGGGTGCAGCCGCAGATGCTCGGCCACCGCGTCCACCCGGCGGAGGCGGATGTGCCGGGCCAGCGTGATGCCGTCGCCCTTGAACGACTCGTGCACCCATCGCAGGCTCACGCCGAACGCCTCGCTGATCGTGCGGGGGCTCAGCGACGCGTCGGCCAGGTGGCGGTCGACGTGCCCGAGGATGCGGTCGCGCAGGTCCTCGCCCGCGAACTCGTCCTCCGGCGCCAGCTCCTCGAGCACCGCCAGCGCGAGGCTCTGCAGCCCCAGCGCCAGATGGGCCGGCACCAGGTCGCGGTCGATCGCCGCGCTGACGCCCTGCGTCAGCGCGGCGGCGAAGCCCCGCGTCAGCTTGCTGTCGGCCAGCAGCCCGCTAGGCACCGACCCGGTCGCGCGCAGGTGGGCCGGCACGAGGTCGCCGGAGATGCGGATGCTGCGCAGGTGCGTCCCGTTCGCGACCGTCCACGACCGCGGCTGGTCGCGGTGCAGCAGGAAGACGGAGCGCGGGCCCGCCTCGAAGGCCGAGCCCGGCGTGCGCTGGTGCACGCGGCCCGCCAGCACGACGACCAGCTCGAGGGCGGCGTGCTGCTCGACGGGCCCCTCCCCCGACACCTGGGACGACCGCCAGTCGGCCAGCACGACGCCGGCCGCGGCCAGGACGCGGGCCTCGGCGCGGAACGCCGAGGGTGCGGGCGCCGTGCACCGGAGGGTGCTGCGCAGCTGCAGCAGACCATTCGGACCCGCCCAGTGGTGACGGCCGGGCGGCAGGACCACGTCCCTCAGCACCGGCCGCCTCCCTCCACCCGTCGAGCCCGCGCGAACGCCGCGAATCCCGTCTTCAGGGGTAGCAGACCGCCGCGCGTCCTCAGAAGAGCGGACACGGAGGTGCCGATGGATCGTGCACGCACTCGTCCGTCGACCCCCGGACGGGGACTGGCAGGCGCTTCTCCGAACCTCGTGAAGACCATTTCCTGCGATGTCGACGCATCGGCTCCCCGTCGGACGACGCGCGTGCAGCCCGAGGTCGCGAGCGCCCTGCGCTCAGGGGTGCGGCGTGCCGTAGATCGCGGTGCACCAGACGTCGGTCAGCACCTCCAGCACCTCGCCGGGAACCAGCGCAGGCTGCTCGCCGACGGCGGCGGCCACCAGCACCTGCTCGTTCATCGCGTTGAGGGCGATGCTGGTCGCGCGGGGGTCCACGACCTCGCGGGCCCGCCCGCGCCGGCGCTCGGCGACGATCGTCGCGGCGGCCCCGTCGACCCACCGCGTCGAGCGCCGGCCCCACTCCGCGCGCAGCTCGGGCACCGTCGCACGCGCCTCGGCCAGGGTGACCGTCACCGCCCGGTGCGCGCCGAACACCTCGACGAAGACGCCGAGCGTCGACCGCCACCAGGCCGCGGGGTCGTCCCCGGGCGTGCCGACCTGCGCGAGCCGCTCGTCGACCTCGGCGACCATCCGGTCCAGCAGCTCCAGCAGCACCGCCTGCTTGGAGGAGAAGTAGAAGTAGAAGGCGCTGCGGGAGATGGCCGCGCCCGCCGCGATCTCGTCGATCGCGATCTCGGCCATGGGCCGCGTCTGCAGCAGCGCCTCGAACGCCTCCACGATCGCCCGCTGGCGCTCGTCGCCGGAAGGGCGCGCGGCGCGCCTGCTCCGCACCGGCGTGCTCATGTCCCTGAGCCTATCCGGCGAGGGTCGACACAGTGTCGACGAATTCGACACGGTGTCGATAGAGTCGGGGCATGCACTCGACGGAGCGGGCGGAGCACCTGGACGTGGTGGTCGTGGGAGCGGGGCTCTCCGGCATCGGCGCGGCGGGGACGCTGCTGCGTCGCACCCCGGACCGCTCGCTCGCGGTGATCGAGTCGCGCGATGCGGTCGGCGGCACCTGGGACCTGTTCCGCTACCCCGGCGTGCGCTCCGACTCGGACATGTACACCCTCGGCTACGCGAAGCGCCCCTGGGGCGGCGAGAAGTCGATCGCGGACGGCGACGACATCCGCGAGTACGTGCAGCGCACCGCCCGCGAGACCGGCGTCGACCGGCGCATCCGGCTGCGGCAGCGGGTCGTGGCCGCCTCGTGGCGCTCCGACCGCGCGCTGTGGGAGCTGACCGTGCTGCACCGCGACCCCGCCGCCCTCGGCGAGTGGCGCGACGGCGAGGCCGGCACGACCAGCACCATCACCTGCTCGTTCCTCTTCGCCTGCACCGGCTACTACCGGTACGACCAGGGCTTCTCGCCCGAGATCCCGGGGCTCGACCGCTTCGCCGGCCGCGTGGTGCACCCGCAGCACTGGCCTGCGGACCTGGAGGCCGCCGGCAAGCGCTTCGTCGTGATCGGCAGCGGCGCCACCGCCGTGACCCTGGTGCCCGCGCTGGCGAAGCGGGGCGCGCACGCGACGATGCTGCAGCGCTCCCCCACCTACGTCGCCGCGGTGCCCTCGCGCGACCGGCTGGCGCTGCGCCTGCGCGGCCGGCTGCCGCAGCCGATCGCCTACCGGGTGGTGCGTGCGAAGCACATCCTGGGCTCGATCGCCCTGTACCAGTACGCGAGGCGCCGGCCGGAGGCGATGAAGGCGCTGCTCAAGCGCAGCGCCGCCGAGAAGCTGCCCGCCTCCTTCGACGTCGACACGCACTTCTCCCCGCGCTACGACCCGTGGGACCAGCGCCTGTGCGCGGTGCCGGGCGGCGACCTGTTCCGGGCCATCTCCGCCGGGGACGCCGACGTCGTCACCGACCGCATCGACCACGTGGACGCGGACGGGATCGTGCTGGCCTCCGGCGGGCGCCTCGACGCCGACGTCGTGGTCACGGCGACCGGGCTCAACGTGCTGATGCTGGGGGGCATGCGGGTGGACGTCGACGGCGCCGCGGTCGACACCGGCAGCACGCTCGCCTACAAGGGCATGATGCTGGCCGGCGTGCCGAACCTGGCCTACACGATCGGCTACACGAACTCCTCCTGGACGCTGCGGGCCGATCTGGTGGCGAACAGCGTCGCCGACCTGCTGGTCCGCATGCGGCGCCGCGGTCAGGCCGTCGTCGTGCCGCAGGCGCCTGCGGGCGAGACGCCCACCGCGCCGGTCATCGACCTGGCCGCCGGGTACATCCGGCGCGGCCTGCACCTGATGCCCCGGCAGGGCCGCCGGTCGCCGTGGACCGTGCACCAGAACTACCTGCTCGACCTGCTGCTCTTCCGCGTCGATCCCCGCCGCCGCGACCTCCGCTTCCAGCCCGCTCCCGCGCGGGCGTGACCGTCGACCTCTCGAGGAGATCCTGTGACCGCGAACCCCTTCCCCAGGACCACCGTGCTGGGCCTCGGCGTGCTCGGCGCCCAGATCGCGCTGCAGGCCGCGGCGCACGGCGTCGAGGTGACCTCGTACGACGTGGACGACGCGGCGCTGGCGGCCGGTCGCGGCCGGCTCGACGCCTTCGCGCAGGCCGCTGCACGGGAGGTCGCCGACGGCGACGCCTACCGCGCGGCGCCCGACCGCATCCGCCTGACCTCCGACCTGGCGGACGCCGTGGCGCGCGCCGACCTGGTGATCGAGGCCGTGCCGGAGACCCTCGAGCTGAAGCGCGACGTCTGGGCGCGCGTCGGCGCGGCCGCGCCGCCGGCGACCGTCTTCGCCACCAACTCCTCCAGCCTGCTGCCCTCCGCGATCGCCGACGCGACCGGCCGGCCCGACCGCTTCCTGGCGCTGCACTTCGCCAACCGCATCTGGGCGCAGAACACGGCCGAGGTGATGGGGACGCCGCAGACCGACGTCGAGGTCGCCGATCGCGTCGAGGCGTTCGCGGCGGCCATCGGCATGGTTCCGATCCGGCTGCACAAGGAGCAGCCCGGCTACGTGCTGAACTCGCTGCTGATCCCGCTGCTGTCCGCGGCGGCGGAGCTGCTGGTCAAGGGCGTCGCGACGCCGGAGACCATCGACGCCACCTGGCGCACCGCCACCGGCGCTCCCGCCGGACCGTTCCAGATCTACGACGTGGTCGGCCTGCGCACCGCATACGCCATCGCCAGCGCCGACCCGCGCGCCGCCGTCTGGGCCGCGCACCTGAAGGAGCACTACCTGGACAAGGGGCTCTTCGGGGTCGAGTCCGGCGAGGGCTTCTACCGCTACCGCTGACCCGACCGCCCCGAACTCCCCCGCCTGCCCGAACCGGAAGGACC
>JAKONM010000317.1 GCA_022701925.1 Microbacteriaceae bacterium | reverse complement strand
GCCGCGTGGGGCGCGGGGGTGCTGGCGACCGCGGTCGCCTCCGCCGGGCTGCGCGGGCTGGGGTCGACCGCGGCTGCCCGGCCGGAGGCCTGGCAGGCCCTGCTGCTGCCGACCCTCCTGGTGGCGGTGACCTCGCTGCTGGCGCTGCGGGCCGCGCGCCCCGACGCCCCCGCGCTGCCCGCCGCCCTGCGCACCGGTGCGGCGGCCGCCGCGCTGCTGCTCGGCGCGGCGGCGGTGCTGACCGCCGTGCTGCTGCTGACGCGCTCCGCCGACGTCGTCGCGCTCTACGAGGGGCTCGCGGCCGGTCCGGCGGGCGCGCTGGCCCTCACGGCGGGCCAGCTGCTGGTGCTGCCCGCGGCGGTGGTCTGGGCCGCGGCCTGGACGACGGGGGCGGGCGTCGCGCTGGGGACCGGGTCGGTGAGCGGGCCGTTCGCGACGCAGATCGGCCCGCTGCCGGGCGTGCCCCTGCTGGGCGCCGTGCCGCCGGACCCGGGTCCGGCGGCGGCCGCGGTGCTGCTGCTGCCGGTGCTCGCCGGCTTCGCGGCGGCGGCGCTGGCCCGGCGCAGCGGCGTCCGCACGGGCGCGCTGCCGCTGGGACTCGGCGCGGGCGCCGTGGCGGGCCTGCTCCTCGGCGTGGCGGCGGCCTCCGCGTCCGGCGCCGCCGGTCCGGGCCGGTTCGCCGCGACGGGGCCGGATCCGCTGCTGACCGCCCTGCTCGTCGCGGTGGAGACGGGGCTGCCGGCGGTGCTGGGCGCCGCCGTGCTGCGCCCCCGCGCGGCCCGCAGCGCCGATGGCCCCGCCGGGGGCGCCCAGTAGGGTCGTCCCGTGCTGCGTCTCGTCGTCCTGATCTCGGGCGGCGGCAGCAACCTGCGGGCGCTGCTGCAGCGCTGCGACGACCCGGCCTTCCCGGCGCACGTCGTCGCCGTCGGCGCCGACCGCGACGCGGCCGGGCTGGTGCACGCCGACGAGTTCGGGGTCCCGTCGTTCATGACGCCGTTCACGGCGTACTCCTCGCGGGAGGAGTGGGGCGACGCGCTGCTCGAGGCGGTGCGGCCCTGGGCGCCCGACCTGGTCGTGCTGTCGGGCCTGATGCGCCTGCTGCCGCCGCGGGTGGTCGACGGGCTCGGACCCGCGCTGATCAACACCCACCCCGCCTACCTGCCCGAGTTCCCCGGGGCCCACGCGGTGCGCGACGCCCTGGCGGCCGGGGTGGACGAGACGGGCGCCAGCGTCATCGCGGTCGACCACGGCTGCGACAACGGCCCCCTGCTCGCGCGGGAGCGGGTCGCCGTGCTGCCGGGCGACACGGAGGCGACCCTGCACGACCGCATCAAGCCGGTGGAGCGCCGCCTGCTGGCGGAGGTCGTCGAGGGGATCGCCGCCGGCCGCATCGACCTGAAGGAGCGCGCATGAGCCACGAGACCGCCGCCCCCGCCCCCCGCGACCTGGTCGCGGTGCGCCGGGCGCTGCTGTCCGTCAGCGACAAGTCCGGGCTGACGGAGCTGGGCGCCGCCCTGGCCGCGGCGGGCGTCGAGCTGGTGTCGACGGGGTCCACCGCCTCGACCCTGCGCGCCGCCGGCCTGACGGTCGTCGACGTCGCCGAGGTCACCGGGTTCCCGGAGTCGCTGGACGGGCGGGTCAAGACCCTGCACCCGGCCGTGCACGGCGGGCTGCTGGCCGATCTGCGCCGCGAGTCCCACGCGTCGCAGCTGGGGGGCCTGGGCATCGCGCCGTTCGAGCTGGTGGTGTCGAGCCTCTACCCCTTCGAGCAGACCGTCGCGTCGGGCGCCGACGACGAGGGCGTCATCGAGCAGATCGACATCGGCGGACCCGCCATGGTGCGGGCCGCCGCCAAGAACTTCGCGAACGTCGCCGTCATCACCGACCCGGCCGACTACGGGCTGCTGCAGGAGGCGCTGGCGAAGGGCGGCACCGGCCTCGCGCTCCGCCGCCGGCTCGCGGCCCTCGCGTTCGAGCGCATCGCCGCCTACGACCGCGCGATCGCCGACTGGTTCGCCGACGACGACGACGCCGCGACCGGCGACGTCGTGCGGCAGGGCTCCTACCGCTTCGTCGAGACCCCGCTGCGGTACGGCGAGAACGCGCACCAGACCGCGGCGCTGTGGACCGACCCCCGCGGGCACGGCCTGGCCCAGGCGGAGCAGCTGCACGGCAAGGCGCTCAGCTACAACAACATGGTCGACGCGGACGCCGCGGTGCGGGCCGCCCTGGACTTCGACGAGCCCGCCGTCGCGATCATGAAGCACGCCAACCCGTGCGGCGTCGCGGTGGCCCCGCCGCGCGCGGTCGACCCGATCGCCGCCGCGCATCGGCTGGCGAACGACTGCGACCCGGTGTCCGCGTTCGGCGGGGTCATCGCCGCCAACCGCCCGGTGACCCTGGACATGGCCGAGGCCGTCGCGGGCATCTTCACCGAGGTCGTGGTCGCACCGGGCTTCGAGCCGGCGGCGCTGACGGTGCTGACGCAGAAGAAGAACATCCGCATCCTGCGCCTGCCCGAAGGCTTCTCGCTGCCCGAGCAGGAGTTCAAGCAGGTGTCCGGCGGCGTGCTGGTGCAGCAGCCCGACCGGTTCACGGGCCTGGACCCCGCGTCGTGGCGGCTGGTGTCCGGTGAGCCCGCCGACGCGGCGACGCTGGCGGACCTGGCCTTCGCCTGGAGGGCCTGCCGGGCCGTGAAGTCGAACGCGATCCTGCTGGCCGACGGCGGCGCCTCCGTCGGGATCGGCATGGGGCAGGTGAACCGGGTGGACTCCTGCCAGCTGGCCGTCCGCCGCGCGGGGGAGCGCGCGAGCGGGTCCGTCGCCGCCTCCGACGCCTTCTTCCCCTTCGCCGACGGCGTCGAGGTGCTGCTGCGGGCGGGCGTGCGAGCGATCGTGCAGCCGGGCGGGTCCGTGCGCGACTACGAGGTGATCGCCGCCGCCGAGCAGGCCGGGGTCGCCATGTACTTCACGGGCGAGCGCCACTTCTTCCACTGAGGGCCGGGCGGCGCGGCGCGGGAGGACCTGCACCCGGCGTGTCGCCGGATGCGGGCTCCGCGCCGGTTGTGAGGTCGGCCTGAACGCGCTTAGGATCGAAGGCTGCCGCGATCGAGGACCCCGCCGCTTCCGGGCGGGGCCGGGCCGCGGCCCGACCGGGGATCCGGCCGTCGAGGCACAGGAGGCCGCTGTGGACGCCGTCATCACCGAAACCGCCGTCGCCGTCCGTCCGGCCCGCGCCTGACCGGACGCCGTCCGCCCGGGCCACCGCCCGCCCCGCTGCGCTGAGCGCAGCACCCTCATCCGGCGCGCCGCGACCGACCGTCGCCCCGCCGTCCTCGTGCCGCGTCCGCGGGCCCGCATCCGTGCCCGCCGCGAATGGAGCATCCCCGTGTCCCGTCCCACCCGTCCGCCCTCCACGGTCGCCGCGCTGCGGCGGCTCGACCCCTTCGTGCGCCCCGCCCGCCGCAGCATCGGCGTCGCGATGGGGATGGCGCTGGCCGCCTCGCTGGTGTCCCTGGCCGTGCCCCAGGTGCTGCAGCGGATCGTCGACGGCCCGCTCGCCTCCGGCGACGCCGCCGCGATCCCGGCCGGCGTCGCCGTGATCGCCGCCCTCGGCGTGCTGGAGGCCCTGCTGTACTTCGCCCGGCGGCTCTACATCGTCGGCCCGGCCACCGGTGTGGAGTCGCGCCTGCGCACCGCGCTGTTCGCGAAGCTGCAGGACCTGCCGGTCGCGTTCCACGACCGCTGGCCCAGCGGGCAGCTGCTGTCGCGCTCGATGAGCGACCTCAGCCTGATCCGCCGCTTCATCGCCTTCGGCTTCATCTACCTGGTCGTCAACTTCGTGACGATCCTGGTCGGCGTCGTCGTGCTGCTGGTCCTGAACCCGCTGCTGGCGGTCGTCTTCACCCTGTGCTCGATCCCGCTGTGGATCAACGGGTTCCGGTTCGAGCGCCGCTACCACGTGGTCGCGCGGCGCAGCCAGGACCAGCAGGGCGACCTGGCGACCCTGGTCGAGGAGTCGGTGCACGGCATCCGCGTGCTGAAGGCCTTCGGCCGCGGCCGCACCAAGCTGGACGGCTTCCTGCAGCGGGCGGAGGCGCTGCGCGGCACCGAGATCGAGAAGGCGCAGGCCGTCTCGCGGATCTGGCTGTGGCTGCTGCTGGTGCCCGACGTCGCGTTCGCCCTCTGCCTGCTGGTGGGCGTGCAGCAGGCGAGCACCGGCGCGATGACCGTGGGCCAGCTGGTCGCCTTCTTCGCGACCGCCACGGTGCTGCGGTTCCCGCTGGAGTCGATCGGCTTCCTGCTGTCGATGGCATTCGACACCCGCACGGCGACCGACCGGCTGTTCGAGGTCTTCGACAGCGAGAACACGGTGCGCGACCCGGAGCACCCGAAGACGATCCGCGAGGCCCGCGGCCGGCTCGAGCTGCGCGACGTGCGCTTCTCCTACCCGGACGCGCCCGAGGGGTCGCCGGAGCTGCTGGCCGGGGTCGACCTGGTCGTGGAGCCGGGGGAGACGATGGCCCTGGTGGGGCTGACCGGCAGCGGCAAGACGACCGTCGTCGAGCTGGCCGGGCGCCTGTACGACGTGACCGGCGGCGCCGTGCTGCTGGACGGCGTCGACCTGCGCGACCTGACCCGCAGCGAGCTGCGCACGCACGTGGCGATGGCGTTCGAGGACGCGACCCTGTTCTCCGCGAGCGTGCGCGACAACGTGCTGCTCGGACGCCCCGACGCCGGCGACGACGTGCTGCAGGAGGCGCTCGACGTCGCCCAGGCCGGCTTCGTGCACGACCTGCCGCAGGGGCTCGACACCGTGATCGGCGAGGAGGGGCTCAGCCTCTCCGGCGGGCAGCGGCAGCGCCTGGCGCTGGCGCGCGCGGTCGCCGCGAACCCGGCCGTCCTGGTGCTCGACGACCCGCTGTCCGCGCTCGACGTCGACACCGAGGCGCTGGTGGAGGCGGCCCTGCGCCGCGTGCTCACCCGCACGACCGCGCTGATCGTGGCGCACCGGCCCTCGACCGTGCAGCTGGCCGACCGGGTCGCGCTGCTCGAGGCGGGCCGCATCATCGCGGTCGGCACCCATTCCGACCTGCTCGCCACGAGCGAGCGCTACCGCTTCGTGCTCTCCAGCCTGGAGGACGAGCAGCGGTTCGAGGAGGTGGACGCATGAGCACCGTCACCGGTGTGCGCGGCGAGGAGCGCCGCGACTACGACCGCGAGGAGCGGCGGGTGCTCAGGCGCCGGTCGCTGCGCCTGCTGGGCAGCCTGCTGGCCCCGTTGAAGCTGCGACTGGTCGGCACCGCCGTGCTCGTCGTCATCGCGACCGGGCTGCAGGTCGTCGGACCCGCCGTGATCGCCTTCGGCATCGACACCGGCCTGCCCGCGCTGCGGGAGGGCCTGGCCCTGCCCCTCGGCCTCTCCGTGGTCGTCTACCTGATCGCCGGCGTCGGCGCGGGCGTGCTGGTCGCCTCGTACACGGTGCAGTCGGCGCGGATCAGCCAGGCGGTGCTGCTGGACCTGCGCGAGCGGGTCTTCGTGCAGACGCAGCGCCTGAGCCTGGAGTTCCACGAGCAGTACACCTCCGGCCGCATCATCGCGCGGCAGACCAGCGACCTCGACTCGATCCGCGAGCTGCTGGACGGGGGCGTCAACGAGCTGGTGATGAGCGTGCTGTACATGCTCTTCACGGCCGTCGCGCTCGTGCTGCTCGACTGGCGCAGCGGGCTGGTGCTGCTGGTCGCGTTCGTGCCGCTGGCGGTGCTGGTGCGGTGGTTCCAGGTGAAGAGCGAGTCGGCGTTCCGCGAGTCGCGCATCTGGTCCGCGAAGCTCATCGTCTCCTTCGTCGAGACGATGACCGGCATCCGCGCGGTGCAGGCCTTCCGCAAGGAGCGCCGGAACGCCGACGAGTACGGCGAGCTGACCGAGCAGTACCGCAGCATCAACGCGCGGGCCATCCGCCTGTTCGCGGTGCTGGAGCCCGGCCTCACGCTGATCGGCAACCTGACGGTCGCGGCGGTGCTGCTGTTCGGCGCGTTCCGCGTGCTCGACGGCGGCCTGGAGATCGGCGCGCTGCTGGCCGTGGTCCTCTACACCCGGCGGTTCTTCGACCCGATGGAGGACGTCGCCACCTTCTACAACGCGTACCAGTCGGCGGCGGCCGCGCTCGAGAAGATCTCGGGGGTGCTGGAGGAGAGCCCGACCGTGCCGGAGCCCGCCTCCCCCCGGCCGCTGGCGACGGGGACGACCGGACGCGTGCGCTTCGACGCGGTGCGCTTCGCCTACCGCGAGGGACGCGAGGTGCTGCCCCGGTTCGACCTCGACGTGCCGGCCGGGCAGACGATCGCCCTGGTCGGCTCGACCGGCGCGGGCAAGTCGACGCTGGCCAAGCTGATCGCCCGGTTCTACGACCCCTCCGACGGCCGCATCACCCTGGACGGGGTGGACCTGCGGGACCTGGCCAACCAGGACCTGCACCGCGCCGTGGTGATGGTGACGCAGGAGGCCTACCTGTTCTCCGGCTCCGTGGCGGACAACATCGAGCTGGGCCGGCCGGGTGCGACCCGCGCGGAGATCGAGGCGTCGGCCCGCGCGGTCGGTGCCGACCAGTTCATCCGCTCGCTGCCGGACGGGTACGACACCGACGTGAACAAGCGCGGCGGCCGGGTCTCCGCCGGGCAGCGGCAGCTGATCTCGTTCGCGCGGGCGTTCCTGGCCGACCCCGAGGTGCTGATCCTGGACGAGGCGACGGCGTCGCTCGACATCCCGAGCGAGCGCCTGGTGCAGGAGGCGCTGCAGACGCTGCTGTCCGACCGGACGGCGCTGATCATCGCCCACCGCCTGTCGACCGTCGCCATCGCCGGCCGGGTGCTGGTGATGGAGCACGGCCGCATCGTGGAGGACGGGCCGCCCTCCGACCTCATCGCCGGCCGGGGGCGCTTCGCCGCCCTGCACGCGGCCTGGCGCGACAGCCTGGTCTGACCCGCCCTCGGTCGGTGTCCGTGCTGCTCACCGCGAGGCGGAGCAGCACGGACACCGACCGGCGGGTCGTGGAGGGGCTAGCCGGCGAGGGCCTCCAACGCGCGGCGGTCGTCCTCGACCGACTCGTCCAGCGCCTCGCCCAGCAACCGGACGCCGAACGGCGTCAGCAGCAGGACCGGCAGCAGCAGGCGCTCGGAGGCGCTGGCGGGGGCGCGCAGCGCCGGTCCCACTTCCATCCGGGTCAGCACCCGCACCCCGGTCCCGTCGCCGTCCTGGTCGAGCAGCGTCGTGGTGACCCGCTGCCGCGCCCCGGCCTGCAGGCCCTCGACCGTCAGGCTGCGACCGGGCGTGAGCGCGGTGCACCGCCAGCGCATGGAGTCGAAGTCGCAGTCGTCCTCCAGGTGGTACTCGTCCCACGTCGTGCCGACCGCCAGCGCCGGCACCCCGGCCACGGTCTTCGCGTGGGTCGACGCCGCGGCGACCGCGGCGGGATCGCTGACGTAGGACCAGGTCGTCGCCGCGTCGGCGGGGGAGTCGAACGACCGGACCAGGGTGCGGGAGAACACGCGGCCGAACCTAGTCCGCGGGCGCCCAGGCGGCGCGGGACAGGTCGATGCGGTAGCCGGCCGCGGTGTCGGCGGGCACCAGCGGCGTGCCCTCCGCGTCGTAGTGCGGGCGCGCCTCCGCCTCCAGCCCGGTCGGCGGGTGGCCGCCGGCGCGGATCACGCGCCACCAGGGCAGGTGGCCGCCGTGGTGCCGCAGCACCATGCCCACCGCGCGAGCACCGGGGCGCCCGAAGGTCCACGCCACGTCGCCGTAGGTCATGACGCGGCCCGCCGGGATCGCGGCGACCACCTGCAGCACGGCGTCCGTGTAGTCGCCGCTCGTCGCGAAGACCGCCATCAGCAGCGCGTCCCGCCCGCCGCCGTCAGAGGTCCAGCGCGCCGATCGTCTCGCCGAAGGCGGTCTCGCCGACCGGGGTGAAGCCGATGTGCAGGAAGAAGGCCTCCGGCCCCTGCTCGCCCGGCTCCCAGATCACCGTGAGGCGCTCGAACCCGCGCGAGCGGGCCTCGTCCGCCAGGCCGTGCACCGCGAAGCGGCCCACCCCGTGCCCCTGGGCCGAGGCCTTGACGTTGATCTGCCAGATGCAGCAGCGGAACTCGGGGCGCGTCTCGTGCTCGTCGAAGCTGCCCTTGATGAAGCCGACGACCTCGTCGCCGTCCAGCACCACCCGCGGCCAGGCCGCGGAGGGGGAGATGGTCGACTCCGTCTCCACGTGCGAGACCGGGGTCGCGTACTGCTCCTGACCCGGCTTCAGCGTGAGCCGGTTCGCCGCGACCGCGGTCGAGGCCGAGAGCGGTTCGAGGTGGAGGTCGGGCACGCGCACAGGCTATCGAGCGCGGACGGGGGCGGACCACCCCGGCCCTCCCCGGGGCCCCGGAGGCGGCGCCCACTATCGTCGTCGGGACGCCAGCGGGCGCTGCGAGTCGAAGGAGATGTGCGCGTGGAGAAGATCAAGGTCGAGGGCACGGTCGTCGAGCTGGACGGCGACGAGATGACGCGGATCATCTGGCAGTCCATCAAGGACACGCTGATCCACCCGTACCTCGACGTGAACCTCGAGTACTACGACCTCGGCATCGAGAAGCGCGACGAGACCGACGACGCCATCACGGTCGAGGCGGCGAACGCCATCAAGAAGCACGGCGTCGGCGTGAAGTGCGCCACCATCACGCCGGACGAGGCGCGGGTCGAGGAGTTCGGCCTGAAGAAGATGTGGCGCAGCCCGAACGGCACGATCCGCAACATCCTGGGCGGCGTGATCTTCCGCGAGCCCATCGTGATCTCGAACATCCCCCGCCTGGTGCCCGGCTGGAACAAGCCGATCATCATCGGCCGCCACGCGTTCGGCGACCAGTACCGCGCCACGGACTTCAAGTTCCAGGGCCAGGGCACCCTCACGATCAGCTTCCAGCCGTCGGACGGCGGCGAGGCGCAGTCGTTCGAGGTGTTCCAGAGCCCCGGCGGCGGCGTCGCGATGGCGATGTACAACCTGGACGACTCGATCCGCGACTTCGCGCGCGCCTCCCTGAACTACGGGCTGTCCCGCAACTACCCGGTCTACCTGTCGACGAAGAACACGATCCTGAAGGCCTACGACGGCCGCTTCAAGGACCTGTTCCAGGAGGTCTTCGAGACCGAGTACCAGGAGCGCTTCGAGGCCGCCGGCCTGACCTACGAGCACCGCCTGATCGACGACATGGTCGCCTCCGCCCTGAAGTGGGAGGGCGGCTACGTCTGGGCCTGCAAGAACTACGACGGCGACGTGCAGTCCGACACCGTCGCGCAGGGCTTCGGTTCGCTGGGTCTGATGACCAGCGTGCTGACCACCCCCGACGGCAAGGTCGTGGAGGCGGAGGCCGCCCACGGCACGGTGACGCGGCACTACCGCCAGCACCAGGCGGGCAAGCCCACCTCCACCAACCCGATCGCCTCCATCTACGCCTGGACCCGCGGGCTGAACCACCGCGGCGTGCTGGACGGCAACCAGGCGCTGATCGACTTCGCGGACACCCTCGAGGACGTCGTCGTGAAGACCGTCGAGGGCGGCTCGATGACCAAGGACCTGGCGCTGCTGGTCGGGCCGGACCAGAAGTGGGAGACGACGGAGGAGTTCCTGGCGTCGATCACCGAGAACCTGCGGACCCGTCTGGGCTGATGGGCGCGCTGATCTACGGCACCAACCAGCCGATCCCCGTCGAGGACCGCGCCCTGGCGCACCTGCAGGCCGTGATCTTCTCCAAGCTGCGCGCACACGAGTCCTTCCCCTTCACCTGGAAGGACGAGCCGGGCGTCGGCGACGGGCACGGGTCGATCTGGATCGCCCCCGGCGTGCCCATCACGTTCAAGTACGCGGGCAGCCGCGAGCCGGCCGTGAACCGGGAGTGGCTGCAGCGCCTGCGCGAGGCGGCGAACCAGCCGTCGGGGCTCCGGCTGCTGCCCGAGACCGAGCCGGCCAGGTAGGCCGCCGTGAAGCGGATCGCCTACGCCGACGCCGTCATCGGCACCGGGGACGAGGTCGCCCGGCTGGTGCTCGAGTACGCCGGGGCGCTGGCGGAGATCGGCTCGGCCGACACGGTGGTGATCCCCGCGCAGGGCCTCGCGGGCGGTCTGCAGCAGGTGTCCCTGCTGCTCGGCCCCGCGAGCCAGATCTCCGTGCTCGAGGACGACCGCCCCTTCGAGGGCGACACGGCTGCGGCCGAGCAGGAGCTGCGGGACCGCATCGCGGCGCTGTCGGCGGGCATCCCCCAGACCGACGACCCGGTGCTGAAGGGCATCGAGGTGCCGGACGAGCCGGCGTGGCCCGACCCGGACGAGTTCGTCAGCGGAAGATGATCGTGCGGCGGCCGTCCAGCAGCACCCGGTGCTGGGCGTACCAGCCGACCGCGCGCGTGAGCGTGCGGCTCTCCTCGTCCTGACCGGTGGCCACCAGCTCCCCGGCGCTGGCGGCGTGGTCCACCCGGACCACGTTCTGCTCGATGATCGGGCCCTCGTCGAGGTCGGGGGTGACGAAGTGCGCGGTCGCCCCGATCAGCTTCACGCCCCGGGCGTGCGCCTGCCGGTAGGGGTTCGCGCCCTTGAAGCCCGGCAGGAACGAGTGGTGGATGTTGATGACCCGGCCGGCCAGCCGCTCGCACAGCTCGGGCGACAGGATCTGCATGTAGCGGGCCAGCACCACCAGCTCGACGTCGTGCTCCTCCACCGCCGCGACGACCCGCTGCTCGAAGGCCGCCTTCGTCTGCGGGGAGGTCACCGCGTGCGCCTCGAAGGGCACGCCGTAGAAGCCGGCCAGTCCGGCCAGGTCGCGGTGGTTGCCGAGCACCAGCGGCACCTCGATCGACAGCTGCCCCGAGCGCCGGCGGAACAGCAGGTCGTTCAGGCAGTGGCCCGCCTTCGACACCAGCACCAGCGTCTTCAGGGGCCGGCCGACGACGTCGATCGTCCACTCGGCGTCGAACCGCTGCGCCACCGGATGCAGGTGCGCCGCCAGCTGCTGCGGTGTCGCCGCCGCCTCGACCTGCATGCGGATGAAGAAGCGGCCGGTGTCCTCGCTCGAGAACTGCTGGCTCTCGGTGATGTTGCCGCCGGCGTCGACCAGTGCGCCGGACAGCGCGTGCACGATGCCGGGGCGGTCGGCGCAGACGAGGGTGAGCACCCAGTGCGTGGCGGGACCGTCGGTCACGCGCGTCAGCCTAGCCAGGGGCCCCACCCTGAAGTCGTGCTGGAGGTTCCCGCCTCCGCGCCGGTGCGGTGCGGGACTCCTTTATGGTGAAACGGCGCTGGAGCAACGGAAGGCACCATGACTGACCGCTCGACACTGGACGCCCGAACCGCCGAGGAAGTCCGTGCCGCGGCCGACCGGGTCGTCGCCGCCGTCTCGACCGTGATCGACGGCAAGGACGACGTGATCCGCTCCGCGCTCGCGGTGATGATGGCGGGCGGCCACCTGCTGATCGAGGACGTGCCGGGCGTCGGCAAGACGATGCTGGCGAAGGCGCTGGCCCGCGCCACGGGCGGCACCATCAGCCGCATCCAGTTCACGCCCGACCTGCTGCCGTCCGACGTGACCGGCGTCAGCGTCTTCGACCAGGCGGTCGCGCGCTTCGAGTTCAAGCCCGGTGCCGTGTTCGCGAACGTGGTGATCGGCGACGAGATCAACCGCGCCTCCCCGAAGACGCAGGCCGCGCTGCTGGAGTGCATGGAGGAGGCGCAGGTCACCGTCGACGGCGCCAGCTGGCCGCTGCCCGACCCCTTCATGGTGGTCGCGACGCAGAACCCGGTCGACATGGAGGGCACCTACGTGCTGCCCGAGGCGCAGCGCGACCGCTTCATGGCCCGCATCTCGATGGGCTACCCCGACGAGGCGGCGGAGCGCGCCATGCTGCGCTCGCACGACCGCGGCGACCCCATCGACGACCTGGAGGCGGTGCTGCCGCCCGGCGGCCTGGCCGGGCTGGCCGAGGCCGCGCGCCGCGTGTTCGTGTCGCCCGCGGTCGAGACCTACGTGCTGCGGATCGTCGGGGCCACGCGCCGCCACCAGGAGGTGCGCCTGGGGGCGAGCCCCCGCGCCAGCCTGCAGCTGCTGCGCGCCGCGAAGGCCAGCGCCCTGCTGGACGGGCGGGACTTCGTGCTGCCGGACGACGTGCAGGCCCTCGCCGGCACGGTGCTCGCCCATCGGCTGGTGCTGCGCCGCACGGGGGTGGACGCCCGTGAGACGCAGGCCGCGGCCGCGCAGCGCGTCGTCGAGCAGGTCGTGTCCGCCACCCAGGTCCCGCTGCAGTAGATGCGCCTGCCCGCCCGGTTCGCGGGGGTCCGTCTGACGGCCCGCGGCATCGCCTTCCTGGTCGCCGCCGGCATCGGGCTGGTCGTCGCGTACGCCTCCGGCTGGCCGTCGCTGCTGGCGGTGTCGCTGTTCCTGGCCGCGGCGGTCGCGGCGGCGTTCGCCTCCGTGGTGGTCGCCCCGCCCGAGGTGGCCGTGGAGCGCCGGATCGACCCTCCCGTCGTCGAGCAGCGGCAGCCCGCGCGGGTGCGGCTGAGCGTGCGGGGGCCCGCCGCCGCGCTGGAGTGGGTGGAGCGGACGACCGCGGACGTGCAGGTGACCGGGTCCGTCAGCGGCGTGCTGCGCGGCGGCGGCGCCCGGCTGCTGGAGTACTCGGTCGAGTCGCGCCACCGCGGGGCCGTGCCGCTGGGGCCCTTCAGCGTGGTCCGCACCGACCCGCTGGGCCTCGCCCGCACCAGCCGCCGCGTGGGGGGCACCGACGTGCTGACCGTGCTGCCCCGCCTGCACGACGTGGTCGTGCCGGCGGTCGTGACCCGCACCGACCCGGACAGCGCCGCGAGCACCGCGTTCGGCCCCGTGGGCGACCAGCGCGACATCGTCTCCCGCCAGTACCGCGCCGGCGACCCCATGCGCAGCGTGGACTGGCGCGCCACCGCGCACCGCGGCGAGCTGATGGTGCGCACCGAGGCGGCGGCCGCGGCGTCCTCCACCGCGATCGCCCTCGAGTCCCGCGCCGACGCGTGGGCCGACGCCGACGAGTTCGAGTGGGCGCTGGAGTACGCGGCGTCCATCGCCGCCGCGCTCGGCGAGCGCCGCTCGACGGTGCGCTTCGCCAGCGACCGGCACTCGCCGATCGGGGCTGACGCCGCCGAGGCCCTGGTCGGCCTGGCGGTCGTCGAGCGGATGGCCGGGGCGCCGCGGCCGGCCGAGCTGGCCGCGAGGCTGGCGGCGACCGACGTGCGGGTGCTGCACCTGATCACCGGCCGCGGGTCCGCGGGCGACCTGCGCCGCCTGCCCCCGCTGCCGCACGGCACCACCGGGCTGGTGACGCTGGTGACGCGCGCGGGCGGCGCGCCCGCCGAGGTGCCGCCCGGCTGGCACCTGGAGACCCTGGACCCGTCGACGCCCGTGGGAGCGCCCCGTGCGTGAGCGCGGCGCGGAGCGCTCCGGCTGGGTGAGCGCCGCCGGGGCCTTCGCCGTGCTCGTCGCGATGTGCAGCCTCATGCCGATCGTGCAGGGCGGCCGCTGGCTGCTCACCTCGATCGTCTTCGTGGTCGTCGCCACCGCGGCCGGCTCGCTGGGCCGCCGTGCGGGGCTGCCGACCGCGGCGGCCGCGCTCGTGGCCCTGACGACGGTGCCGCTGGTCGCGACCGCCGTCGCCGGCGGCGGGGGCGGGCTGCTGCTGGTCGTGCCCACCGACGTCTCCGCGCAGCGGGTGCTGCTGGCGTTCCAGGACGCCGCGAACCAGATCTACACGGACTCCGTGCCGGCGGTCGACTCGCCGGCCCTCGGGCTGCTGATCGGCGCCTCCGCGGGCGTCGCGGCGGTGCTGGTCGACGCGGTCGTGGTGGGGCTGCGGGCCCCGCTGGCGGGGATGCTCGTGGTGGCGGCGCTCGCGCTCGTGCCCGGCAAGGCGCTGGGCAGCGGCACGAACGGGCTGCTGCTGGTGCTGGTCGCCGCTGTGGTGCTGCTGGTGATCGCGGCTGACCGCAGGCGGCGGGGCACGCCGTCGCGGCTTCCGGGGCTCGCCGTCGCCGGCGCCGCCGCCGTGGTGCTGACCCTGGCGGCGCAGGTCGTGCTGCCGACGCCGTTCGCGTCGCAGGCCGCCGGCGGCAGCGCGCCGCTGTTCGGCAGCGGCGTCGACCCGCTGCTGCGGCTCGGCGAGAACCTGCGACGCGGGGCGACGACCCCGGTGCTGACCTACCGGACCAGCGCTGCGGACAAGAACGTCTACCTGCGGCTGGCGGTGCTGGAGGACTTCTCGGGCGACGTCTGGTCACCGAACCCGGCGGACGGCCGCCCGCTGCGCTTCTCGGCCGCGCCGGAGCCCGCCGGGCTGACCGCCGCAGCGCTGGACGGCGAGCAGCGCACTGAGATCACCCCCTCCAGCGACGGCGCGGTCGGGCAGCGCCTGCCGCTGCCGTACCCGGCGACCGGCGTCACCGGCGTCGGCGGCGCGGACTTCCGGTGGGAGGACCGCGGGCTGACCCTGGTGCGCGACTCCGCGTCCGCGATCGGCGCCTACTCGGTGGAGAGCGCGCAGGTCGACACCAGCGCGGCCGCCCTGCGCCGCGCCCCGGTGGAGAGCCCGTACGGCGACGACGACTCGGTGCGGCTGCCGGCGAACCGGCCCGCGATCATCGCGCGCACCGCCGCGGCCTGGACCCGCGGCGCGTCGACCCCTTACGACCAGGCGCTGGCGATCCAGAACCGGCTGCGGAACGGCGAGTTCTCCTACGACGAGACGACGCCCGCCGAGCAGGGCTACGACGGCGACGGCCTGGACGTCATCGCCACGTTCCTGCGGGTGAAGGCCGGCTACTGCATCCACTACGCCTCGACGATGGCCGTGATGGCGCGCGAGCTGGGCATCCCGTCTCGCATCGTCGTGGGCTACCAGCCGGGGGAGGCGCAGGCGGGCACCACCGCGCGGCTCGTCACCAGCGACGACCTGCACGCATGGCCCGAGCTGTTCTTCGACGGCATCGGCTGGGTGCGGTTCGAGCCGACCCCCGGCCAGGGCGCGGTGCCCAGCTACGCCCCGCTGCCCTCGGCCTCGGTGAGCGCGTCGGCCAGCGCCGCGGTCCCCTCCGACCAGGCCTCCGCCCCGACCCCGGAGCAGTCGACGGCCGCGGGGGACGGTTCGAACGGCGGCGACCCGTGGGCCGCCGTCGGTCCGGTGCTGCGCGGGGGCGGCGTCGCGCTGGCGGTCGTCGCCCTGCTGGCGCTGCCCGGCCTGGCCCGCCGCAGCATCCGTCGCCGGCGGCTCGAGGGCGGCCCCGGTGCGCCGCCGGGTGCGAGCGGCGCCTGGCGCGAGCTGATCGACTCGCTGGCGGACCTGGGGCTGCCCACGGGCGCCGGGCGCAGCCCGCGTGCGGCGGAGCAGGTGCTGGCCGGGCACCTGGGGCCCGGCGCGCGGCCCCGCGAGGCGCTGCAGCGGGTCCGTGCCGCCTACGAGCGGCAGGCGTACAGCGCCGACCCGGTGCCGATCGGCGCGGACGACGTGCGCACGGTGGTGGCCGCGGCGGCGGAGCGGGCCGGGCGGGGGCGCCGCCTGATGGCGGCCGTGGCCCCGCGCTCGCTGCTCGCTACACTCACCGGGTCGCGACTGGCGTTCGGGTGGGCCACCACCGGGGAGCGGCTGAGGTCGCTGCGCCGTTCGCCTGGGCGCTGAGTCCGCCACGATCCCGCACGCACGCCAGGAGTCCTCGATGACCGACACCGTGACCGTCCCCTCCACCTTCGACGCGCCGATCGAGGAGGTGGACCCCGAGATCGCCGCCGTGCTGCACGACGAGCTGGAGCGGCAGCGCACCACGCTCGAGATGATCGCCAGCGAGAACTTCGTGCCGCGCGCCGTGCTCGCGTCGGCGGGCAGCGTGCTGACCAACAAGTACGCCGAGGGGTACCCGGGGCGCCGCTACTACGGCGGCTGCGAGGTCGTCGACGTGGCCGAGAACCTGGCGATCGAGCGGGCGAAGAGCCTGTTCGGCGCCGGCTTCGCCAACGTGCAGCCCCACTCCGGCGCCACGGCCAACGCCGCCGTGCTGGCCGCGCTGGCGCAGCCGGGCGACCGCATCCTGGGCCTCGAGCTGGCCCACGGCGGCCACCTGACGCACGGGATGAAGCTGAACTTCTCGGGCAAGGTCTACGAGGCGCACGCCTACGGCGTCGACCCGGAGACGTTCCTGATCGACATGGACCGGGTGCGCGACGCCGCCCGCGAGGTGCGGCCCGCCGTGCTGATCGCCGGCTGGTCCGCCTATCCGCGGCAGCTGGACTTCGCCGCGTTCCGCGAGATCGCGGACGAGGTGGGCGCGAAGCTGTGGGTCGACATGGCGCACTTCGCCGGGCTGGTCGCCGCCGATCTGCACCCGTCGCCCGTGCCGCACGCCGACGTGGTGTCCACGACCGTGCACAAGACGCTCGGCGGGCCGCGCTCCGGGCTGATCCTGGCGCGCGACGACGAGTACGCCAAGAAGCTGAACTCGGCAGTGTTCCCGGGCCAGCAGGGCGGGCCGCTGATGCACGTGATCGCCGCGAAGGCGACGGCGTTCAAGATCGCGGCGTCCGAGGAGTTCCGCGACCGACAGCGCCGCACGATCGAGGGCGCGAGGATCGTGGCGGAGCGCCTGGTCGCCGCCGATGCGCGCGAGGCCGGCGTCGACGTCCTGACCGGTGGCACGGACGTGCACCTGGTGCTGGCCGACCTGCGCGAGTCGCCGATCGACGGCCGTCAGGCGGAGGACCTGCTGCACGAGGCGGGCATCACCGTGAACCGCAACGCCGTGCCCTTCGACCCGCGCCCGCCGATGCGCACGAGCGGCATCCGGATCGGCACGCCCGCCCTGGCCACCCGCGGCTTCGGCGCCGAGGAGTTCCGCACCGTGGGCGACATCCTCGCCCGCGCGCTGATGCCCGACGCCGACACCGCGGCCCTGCGCCGCGAGGTCCACGGGCTGGCCGGCCGCTTCCCGCTCTACGAGGGCCTCTCCGCCTGATCCCGACCCGTCGCCCCCGTCGATGCCGCCGCGCGGTGCCGTCGGGGTTCGAGGGGGCGCGGGCTGCTGGGCGGGGTCGACCGGCGAGCGAGCCGGGGTGGCAGCGGGTGCATTGATCGACGAGCCGCCCGGCTCGGCCGCGTCGGCGGTGTCATCTGCAGGTCCCTGCACCGGATGGAGGAAGGATCGGGCGGATCCGACCTGCAGCAGGCGCATCGACCTGCATCGCGGACACCGCGGCCGACTCGACTCGCCGCCGTCCCGGCCCGACCGGCCGACCCCGCCCGCGGTCGACGCCGCGGCGAATCCGGCCCGCCGGCTCCTGCAGCCGGACGCCGTGGAGCCCCCGCAGGCTCCTCAGACGTGCGTGCGCCAGGCCTGCAGCGTCTGGTCCAGCAGCGTCGCGATCGTCATCGGGCCGACGCCCCCCGGCACCGGCGTGATCAGGCGGGCGCGGGTGCTGGCGCCCTCGAAGTCGACGTCGCCGCGGCCGCCCTCGCTGTAGCCCGCGTCGATCACGACCGCGCCGGGGCGCACCCACTCGCCCCGGATCAGCCCCGCCCGGCCCACGGCCGCGACCAGCAGCTCCGCGCGCTCCACGTGCGCCCGCAGGTCGCGGGTCAGCACGTGGCACGAGGTGACCGTGGCGCCCCGGGCCGTCAGCAGCGCCGACAGCGGCCGGCCCAGGATCGGGCCCTGGCCGACCACGACCGCCTCCATCCCGCGCACGTCCACGTCGTAGGCGTCGAGCAGGCGCAGGATGCCGCCCGGGGTCGCGGAGGTGAAGCCGTCGGTGTCCTCCGCCATCCGCGCGAACGACGAGAAGGTGACGCCGTCGACGTCCTTGTCCACCGCGATGGCCTCGAAGGCGGCGCGCTCGTCCACGTGCTCGGGCACCGGGTGCTGCAGCAGGATGCCGTCGATCTCGGGATCGGCGGACAGGCCGTCGATGATCGCGACCAGGCGCTCCGTGGTGGTCGACGCGGGCAGGTCCACGCGCCGCGTCGCCAGCCCGGCCTTCTCCGCCCGCCGCACCTTCATGCGCACGTAGGTGTGGGAGGCGGGGTCGCCGCCGACCAGCACCGTGGCGATGCACGGCGGGCGCAGGCCCGCCTCCACGCCGGCCTGCACCTCCTGCGCGATGCGCTCCAGCGTGCCGGCGGCCATCGCGGCGCCGTCGATCAGTTCTGCGGCCACGACCGCCACGGTACCGGGCGCCCGGGACGCGCCGCCCGTCCACGGTCCCGTCAGGCGGCCTGCCTAGGGTCGGCGGCATGGGAACCCCCGCGACCGGCGAGCAGCACGTCCTGACCCTGGGCGACGTCACGGCGACCGTGACCGAGCTGGCCGCGGGCCTGCGCCGCCTGCGGGTCGGCGGCGTCGAGCTGGTGCAGGACTACCCGGCCGACGCGCTGCCCTCCGGCGGCTCCGGCATCGTGCTGGTGCCCTGGCCGAACCGGGTGCGCGACGGCCGCTGGACGCTGGACGGCGAGCCGCAGCAGCTGGACCTGACCGAGCCGTCGAAGGGCAACGCCAGTCACGGACTGCTGCGGAACACCCCGTACCGCGTCACGGACCGCGGCGAGTCCGCGGTCACCCTGTCCGCCGCGGTGTTCCCGCAGCACGGGTGGCCGTTCCACCTGGAGACGTCCGTGCGGTACTCCCTGACCGAGGACGGCCTCGAGGTGGTGCACGGCGTGCGCAACGTCGGCGACGCTCCGGCGCCGGTGGGCATCGGCTGCCACCCCTACCTGCGCGTCGGCGACGCCCCGATGCGCGACCTCGTGGTGACGGTTTCGGGCGACCGGATGCTGGTGACGGACGAGCGCAGCCTGCCGGTGCAGGAGGTGGACGTGGAGGGCACGCCGCAGGACCTGCGCCGCGGCGCCTCCCTGGCCGACCTGCGGCTGGACACCGCCTACACCGGGCTGCACGCGGAGGACGACCGCGTGCGGCACCGCCTGTCCGCGCCCGACGGCCGCACGGTCGAGCTGCACGCCGACCCCGCCTTCGCGTGGGCGCAGGTGTTCACGAACGACGTCTACGCGACGGACGAGGGCCTGATCGACGCGGTCGCGATCGAGCCGATGACCTGCCCGCCCGACGCCCTGAACTCCGGCGAGGGCCTGACGTGGCTGCAGCCGGAGGAGCAGTGGATCGTCGACTGGGGCATCCGCCTGCTGGCCCGACCGCCCGCCGCCTGAGCGGTCAGTGGCGGCGCAGGAAGTAGCCGATGGGCCCCGGCGTCTCCCGGCCGCGGCTGGACGACCGGTCCACGGCCACCAGCAGCGCCCGCCAGCCCAGCAGGAACGCGCCGACCACGATGGTCGCGACGACGACGAACGCGAACTGCACGCCCTGGCCGCTGACGATCCGCAGCGCCATCCCGACCGCGACGGTGCCGATCCAGGCGGGCACCCCGGTGCGGAGGATCGCGAACGGCGCCCGCCAGCCCCGCGTCGACGCCCAGCCCGCGGCGAGGCCGACGGCGAAGGGCCACACGGTGACCAGGAAGTCGGACTGGTCCTCGCGGTGGCCGGCCCGCCCGATCGTCACGAACAGCGCCACCAGCGCCAGGTCGGCGGCCGCGGCGATCGCGGTGCGGGTGCGGTCGTCCATGCGCCGATCCTCCCAGCCGCGACGCGCGGCCCGCGCCGTGAACGCCGGATGTCGCCGCGATGACGCCGGGACGTACACTCCGACCGTGTCACCTGAGGAGCTCCGGATCGAGCGCGACCGCATCCGGGCGATCGACGACCACCTGCTCGCAGCCACCGGCGTCGTCGTGGACGACGTGGTGCTGCGCACCTGGGACAACGGTCAGGTCGAGCTGACGTTCCTGCTGCTGACGGCCGCGATCGCGGCGTCCGGCGGTCGGGTCGACGAGGCGGACCTGTGGCTGGTCGCCCGTGCCGTCGCCTTCCCCGCCCACGAGTCGCAGGCCGCGTTCCGCGCGGTCGCCTGCTGAGCGGTGGGCCACTTCGACACCGGCGCGCCGCACGGCGCGCTGCCGATCCGTCTGGGCCCGGCCGGAGACGCCCTGGCCGGCAGGCGCGTGCTGGTCACCGGCGCCGCCCGCGGGCTGGGGCGCGCCGTGGCGGCGGCCGCCGTCGCCGCCGGCGCGCGGGTCTGGCTGACCGACCGCCTGCAGGACGAGGTGTCCGCGACCGCCGACGAGCTGGGCGCGGCCGGCTGGACCGCGGCGGACGTGGCGGACGCGGGCCAGGTGGAGGCGCTGGTCGAGGCCGCCGACGCGGGGCTGCAGGGCCTGGACGGGGTCGCGAACGTCGCGGGGTTCGTGCTGCATCACGACCCGCTCGCGATCCCCGCCGAGGACTGGGCGCGGCTGTTCGCGGTGAACGTCACCGGGTCCTACCTGGTCGCCGCCGCCGCGGCCCGGCGCATGCGGGCGGCGGGCCGGCCGGGCTCGATCGTGCACACCGCCAGCGAGGCGGGCAAGGTCGGGCACGTCGACTCGCTGGCCTACTCGGCGTCGAAGGCGGCGGTCATCTCGATGACCCGGATGCTGTCGAAGGCGCTGGCGGGCGACGACGTGAACGTGAACTGCGTGTGCCCCGGCGGCCTCGACACCGCGATGCTGCGGGAGGTGGCGCAGGTGTACGCCGAGCGCACCGGCGGCGAGCCCGACGCGGTGCTGGACCAGCTGGTCGCCGGTCAGCTGGGGCGGCGCGCCTCGGTCGACGAGGTCGCGCAGGCGTACGTCTTCCTGCTGTCCGACGCGGCGCACACGATCCGCGGGCAGGCCGTCAACGCGGACGGCGGCGACACGCCCTACTGACGGCGGCGGCGCCGCAGCGGCGGCACCGGCTGGGGCTCCGGCTCGACGCTGTAGTAGTCGTAGCGCACCGGGTCGCCCTCGTGCCCCTCGGTCAGCGCGTACTCGACGCCGTCGCGCTGCAGCCGCAGCGGCAGCCCGGCGGCGGGGATGACCAGCATCTCGCGGGTGTCGGGCGCGGGCGCGTCGACGAACTCCACGACGACCTCGTCGCCCGGTTCGGGTGCCTCGCGCTTGACGTGCCGTCCTGCCACGTGCTGGAGCGTACCGCGGGAGGCCCGCCGACGGCCGCTCAGAACACGCGACGCATGCCTGCTTCGAAGGCGGGGCGGGGCAGCACGGAGCGCAGCGCCGGCAGCAGCCGGGCGTCGGTGCCGACGCGGCGGCTGGTCGGCGGGCGGCGGCTCTCGAGCACCTGCGCGACCGCCCGGCCCACCGCCTCCGGCGCGGTGCCGCGCTCGACGCCCCGGTCGAACGCCTGGGCGGCCTTCCGCCTGGCGGCGTCGTAGACGGGCAGCCGGGCGTCGACGCGCCGCTTGTTGTCGCGCAGGGGCGTGCGGATGAAGCCCGGCTCCACTGCGGTGCAGTGCACGCCGAAGGGGGCGACCTCGAACCGCAGCGCGTCCAGGTAGCCGGCCAGCGCGTGCTTCGACGCCGTGTAGAAGGCGTCGAAGGGGATCGGCAGGTGCGCGGCCAGCGACGAGGTGACGACGATGCGGCCGCCGCCCTGCGCGCGCAGGTGCGGCAGCACCTCCTGCACCATCCGGTGCACGCCGAAGAAGTTGGTGTCGAACAGCGCCTTCGCCTCGTCGATCGAGGTCTCCTCC
This sequence comes from Microbacteriaceae bacterium, assembly GCA_022701925.1. GTDB lineage: Bacteria > Actinomycetota > Actinomycetes > Actinomycetales > Microbacteriaceae > Amnibacterium. The sequence goes on along the minus strand of JAKONM010000317.1, from coordinate 3,299 downwards.
GCCGCGCCCTCGATGTCGACGCCCGCGTTGTTCACGACCGCGTCGATGCGCCCCGCCCGCTCGAGCACGGTCGCGACCGCGGCCTCGACGCTGCCCCGGTCGGTGACGTCGAGCGGCAGCACGTCCGCGTCGGCGCCGTCCGGGCGCCGCGCGCTGCCGAACACCCGCCAGCCTCGGCGCTGCAGCTCGGCGCGGGTCGCGAGCCCGATGCCGCTCGACGTGCCGGTGACCAGGACGACCCGCTGCTGCTGCATGCGGCCATCATCCAGGGCCTGCCTCCGTGGGCGGGGTGCGGAGGCGTCCTGGGCCGGGCTGGAGCCGCCGAGTGCAGAGGACGGGCCCGGTCCGCAGGATGCGCGGCGGGGCGAACCGGGACAGGGTGGCGGGTGGAAGCCGGGACGGGGCGTGCCTCGAGGCAGCGGTCGCCCTCGCGCCGCGCCCTCGAGCCCGCGGTCCCCGGCCGCCGATCCGCAGCCCGGGACTGCCGGAGGCTCAGCCCTCGAAGAGGCCCAGCAGCGCGGGCACGTCCTGCACGCCGGCCAGCAGCCGGGTGTGCGGCGCGGCGCCCAGCTCGGCCACCGTGTGCGCGCCGCTGAGCACGCCCACCACGTGCCGCGCGCCGGCGCGGGTGCCGGCCAGCACGTCGTTCACGGTGTCGCCCGCGACCAGCACCTGGCGCACGTCCTCCACCTGCGCCAGCTCCATCGCGCGGAAGATCAGGTACGGCCAGGGCCGCGAGCGCGTGACGTCCTCCACCGTGACCAGCCCGTCCAGGTCGCTCGCCGTGCTCCAGCCCACCGTCTCGAGCAGGTCCTCGGCCACGTCGCGGGTGTAGCCGGTCTGCAGCACCACCTTCACGCCGTGGTCGCGCAGGGTCTCGACCGCCTCGCGCACCCCGGGCAGCAGCACCGGCGGGTCCGTGCGGTAGGCCTCGCCGAGGTCCTCCGAGAACCGGGCGAACACCTCGTCGGCGCGGGCCGCGTCCTCGCCCAGCGCGATCAGCACGCCCTCGATCGCCTCGCGCTTGCCGGTGCCGCTCCACTCGGAGATCAGGGCGTCGTCCACCGACCGGCCCGTCTGCTGCTCGATCGCATCGCGCATCACGCGGTAGACGGTGCCCCGCTCGTCGACGGTGGTGCCCGCGATGTCGAGCGCGGCCAGGCGGATGTCGGGGTTCGGCACGGGATCAGAGCATGCATCCGCCTGCGTCGCCGCGGCGACCGCGCACCCGCTGTTCACCCGCTGTTCGACGTGCGGGGCCCAGGTGTCCGGGCGGCGAACAGGTGGTGAGGACTCGCGGGACGGCGCCTCCGAGGTCGCCCGGCCCGAGCATGCTTCCCCGTCGTGGAGCACCGATCCGATCTCGTCGTGGTAGGCGCCGGCATCGTCGGCCTCGCCCACGCCTGGCACGCCGTGCGCGCCGGGCTGAGCGTCACGGTGGTCGAGCGCGACGAGTGCGCCGTGGGCGCCAGCGTGCGCAACTTCGGGCACGTCTGCACGACCGCACAGGGCGGCGACGTGCTGCCGGTCGCGCAGGAGGCGCGCGAGTTCTGGCTGCACCTCGGCCGCGACGCGGGGCTCGACGTGCGCCGGGACGGCACGGTGCTGGTCGCGCGCACCGCCGCCGAGCAGGCCGTGCTCGACGAGTTCGCGGAGGAGCGGGGCGAGGCCGTGCGCCCCCTCACCGCCGAGCAGGCGGCCGGGCTGCTGGGCCTCTCGCCCGTGGGCGCCGTCGGGGGCCTGCACCTGGTCGACGACCTGCGGGTGGACGCGCCCGCCGCGCTGCCCGTGATCGCGGCGCACCTGCGGGGGCTCGGCGTGCGGTTCCTGTGGCGCACGGCGGTGCTCGACGTCGTCGACGGGCTCGTCACCACGACGCGCGGTCCGGTGCGCGCCGGCCGCGTCGTCCTGGCCGTCGGGCACGACGTGGACCGCTTCTTCCCGGACGCCGCCGACGCCCACGGGCTGCTGCGCTGCCGGCTGCGCATGCTCGAGGTGGACGCGCCCGGCGGCGCCGCGGTGCGGCCCGCGCTGCTGACCGGCACGTCGATGCTGCGGTACGACGGGCTCTCCGCGCAGCCCTCCGCAGCAGCCGTGCGCGAGGAGGTGCGCGCCTCCCGGCCCGAGCTGCTGGACCAGGTCGTGAACCTGATGCTGACGCAGCGCCCGGACGGGCGGCTGGTGGTGGGGGACACCCACCACTACGGCGTCACCGAGGACCCGTTCGAGGACGAGCGCAGCGACGCGCTGGTGCTGAGCGAGGCCTCGCGGCTGCTCGGCGCGGACCTGGTCGTGCGCCGCAGATGGCGGGGCGTGTACGCCTCCGCCCCCGCACCCTTCCTCGTCGCGCAGCCGCGCGACGGGGTGACGGTCGTCTCCGTGACCAGCGGGATCGGCATGACGACCGCCCTGGGACTCGCCAAGCGGGTCCTCGACCAGACCCTCGTTCCGGCCTAGAGGCGCAGGGAACGAGTCCACCACCGGCGCGGGTGACCGCCCGCGCCGGCCCCCACCGGAGGAACCATGCACAGCACCACGTCCACCCGACGCATCACGAAGGCCGCCACGGCCGCCGTGCTGCTCGGCCTCGCCGCCGCCGGCCTCACCGGCTGCTCCGGCAGCGCCGGCTCCGCGGGGGCCTCGGCCTCCAGCGGCATCTCGAAGGCGGACGCCGCGAAGGCGACCAGCGCCGAGGACTTCGGCGGCATGGACGGCCTGGTGGCCGCCGCCAACGCCGAGGGCAAGCTGAACGTCATCACCCTGCCGCCGTCGTGGGCCAACTACGGCAAGATCATCGACGGCTTCGAGAAGAAGTACCCGAAGATCAAGATCACCTCGCAGAACCCCAATGGATCGTCCGCCGACGAGGTCGCGGCGATCAAGTCGCAGGGCACCGGCTCGAACGCCCCCGACGTGGTCGACATCGGCACCGCGGTGCTCGACGAGAACAAGGACCTCTTCACGCCCTACAAGGTGGCGAACTGGGACCAGATCCCGACGGACTACAAGGACGCCGACGGCCTCTGGTACTACGACTACACGGGCCTGATGTCGATCGGCTACGACTCCTCCAAGGTGAAGGCGCCGACCTCGCTCTCCGACCTGCTGGGCAGCGAGTACAAGGGCAAGGTCGCGATCAAGGGCGACCCCCGCCAAGCCAACGAGGCCGCCAGCGCGGTCTACCTGGCCGCGGCCCAGTCGGGCGGCTCCGCTACCGACGTGCAGCCGGGCATCGACTTCTTCGGCAAGCTGAAGGACGCGGGCAACCTGATCTCGGTGCTGCCGACGCAGGCCACGGT
>JAKONM010000261.1 GCA_022701925.1 Microbacteriaceae bacterium | reverse complement strand
CAGCCGGGGGCGCCCAGCCGCCACAACCCGGCGCTGACCGAGCAGATGGACGCGGTCGTGCTGCGGGCGCTCGAGAAGGACAAGGCGCGGCGGTACCAGTCGGCCGAGGACTTCCGAGCCGACGTGGAGGCCGTGGTCGCCGGACGCACCCCGACCGCCCGGCTGCCCACCATCGAGATCCAGCGCGACCTCTTCGGCGGGGCGCAGCAGGACTCGGAGCAGGTGACCCGCCGCCTGGCGTTCGACGACTCGGGGCCCGCCTCCACCTCCAGCCGCCCCCCGACCGGCCTCATCTGGGCCGGCGTGCTGTTCGTCGTCGCCGTGGTCGTCGCCGTGGCCCTGTGGGTGGCCTCGATCGCCACCGGCGGCTTCGGCGCCGACGACCGCACGATGCCCCGCGGGCTGAACGGCGCCACCGCCGCCAGCGCGCAGGCCTCCCTGCGCGCGCTGGACCTGAACCCCATCGTCGCCCGGCAGGCCAGCGCCGCGGTCGACGCCGGCGACGTCATCCGGTCCTCCCCCGCCGCGGGCACGGTGCTGCGCAAGGGCGACTCCGTGCGGCTGTGGGTCTCGACCGGCACCGCGCAGGCGACCGTGCCGACGCTCACCGGTGTCACGGAGGACGTGGCGAAGCAGCGGATCGCGGACGCGAAGCTGACCTACGGCTCCTCCACCACCCAGAACTCGACCGACGTGCCGGCGGGCACCGTGATCTCCGCGTCGCGCGACAGCGGCGCCGTGGTCGACCAGGGCAGCACCGTCGACCTGGTCGTCTCCGACGGCCTGGTCGCGCTGAAGGACTGGACGGGTCAGCCGGTCGAGGAGGCCCGCTCGGCGCTGCAGGCGCTCGGCCTGCAGGTGCGCGTCGAGCCCGCCCCCGCCTCCTGCGGCGAGCCGAGCGACGCCGTGTACTACCAGTCGGTCGGTGCGGGCACCGTGCCGCAGGGCTCGTCGGTGGTGCTGCAGCAGTGCCAGGCGGCCGAGCAGCCCACGCCCTCGGAGACCGTGCCCGTCGGCTGAACCCGGGGAGGGGTCAGGAGGCGGGGACGCGCGGGCTGAGTCCTGCGGCCCGATCGACCGCCCCCGTGTCGCCGATCACCGCGAGCCAGTTGGCCAGCATGCGGTGGCCGCCCTCGGTCATCACCGACTCGGGGTGGAACTGCACGCCGTAGACCTTCGCCTCGCGGTGCTGCAGCGCCATGATGACGCCGCCCTCGGTGCGGGCGGTCACCTGCAGCTCGACCGGCACCGTCCCGTCCACGACCGCCAGCGAGTGGTACCTCGTCGCGGTGAAGCGGTCCGGCACGCCGTCGAAGATCGTGCTGGCGTCGTGCAGCACCGACGACGTCTTGCCGTGCATCAGCTCCTCGGCGTTCGTCACGACCCCGCCGAACGCCTCTGCGATCGCCTGGTGGCCGAGGCAGACCCCGAGCAGGGGCGTGCCGGTCTCGACCGCCACGCGGACGACGGGCACGGACACTCCGGCGTCGGCGGGCTTGCCCGGCCCCGGCGAGACCAGCACGCCGTCGAACTGCGCGATCCGCTCGGCCAGCTCGTCGACCGGGATGGTGTCGTTGCGCACGACCTCGGTCTCGGCGCCCAGCTGCTGCAGGTACCCGTTCAGGGTGTAGACGAAGCTGTCGTAGTTGTCGATCACCAGCACGCGGACCACTGCGACATCCTATGGAGCGCCTGCAGGGGCCGCCGATCCTCCGGTGCGGGCCGTCGATGCCCGGTACCATCGGGCCATGGCTCGCGTCCGTTCCACCGCCCCCCGCCGCGCGGACCGTGCGGCCGGCGCCGGCGGGCCCAACGCCGTCTGGTTCAAGCCGATCATGTTCGGCTTCATGCTGCTCGGCCTGCTGTGGATCGTCGTCTTCTACATCTCGGGCGGGCAGTGGCCGCTGCCGCTGCCCCCGGGCGAGCAGAGCTGGAACATCCTGATCGGGTTCGGCATCGCGTTCATCGGCTTCCTGATGACGCTCTGGTGGCGCTGATCCCGGTTCGCCGCTGAACCGGCGGTGAACGCCGCCCGTCGACGTGGACGGGTGCATGACCGGCCGGTGACGCCCCGGCGGCCTGTGGGAACCGGGCCGCACCTACTCCACAGGATGGTCCCGCCTGTGGACGCCGCGCCGGTCTCGACCCGATCTGGGGCCGAACGACGGGCCTCGGACTTTCCACACGGTGGAGAGCGCTGTGGACAACTCCGTGGAGTACCTGGGGAGTCGCGTCAGACCAGCAGGCCGGGAACCAGCGCCAGCAGCACCAGCAGGCCGGCGATCCCGCCCGCGATCAGGCGCGCCCGGGCGTCCCGCCGCGGACCGCGGTTCGTGATGAAGACCTGTCCCACGACCGCGCCGACGACCAGACCGCCGACGTGCGCCTGCCAGGCGATGCCGCTCAGCACCAGGCCGAGCGCCAGGTTCAGGCCGATCACGATCACCAGGGAGCGCACGTCCACGCCGAGGCGCCGCTGCACCACCGCCACCGCGCCGAGCACGGCGAAGACCGCCCCGGAGGCGCCGATCACCGCCGTGCGGGCGTCGACCTGCACGCCCTGCACCGGGATGAAGGCGGCGGCGAGGACGCCGAGCGAGCCGCCCAGCGCGCCGAGCACGTAGATCGCGAGCAGACGGGCGGCGCCGACGACGCCCTCGAGCGGGCGGCCGAACAGCCACAGCGCGTACATGTTGAACCCGATGTGGATGATCCCGATGAGGTTCCCGGGGATCGAGATCGGCTGGTGCAGCAGCGCCGCGGTCAGCATGCGCCACGGCTCGAACGGGGCGCCGGTGGCGGGCAGCGAGTACACGGGCGCGTACTGCAGCGCGTCCTCCATCGCCCCGGCGCTGAGCAGCTGCAGCACGTAGGCGGCGACCGTGACGGCGATGATCGCGCCGGTCGCGGTGCGGGGCCGGTACCGCGCCGAGCGCCGCCACAGTCGGCGGAGCTCGGCGCGGGCGTCGGTCATGGGGGTTACGCGGACTCGACGTCGACGGAGGTCAGCACCTGCTGCTCGACCGGACGGTCCGAGCGGTCGGTCTTCACCGAGCCGAGCGCGTCGACGACCTTGCGGGACTCGTCGTCGGCGACCTCGCCGAAGATCGTGTGCGCGCCCTGCAGCCAGGTGGTCGCGCCGGTGGTGATGAAGAACTGCGACCCGTTGGTGCCGCGGCCGCCCCGCTTGCCGGCGTTGGCCATGGCGAGCATGTACGGCTTGCGGAAGTCCAGGTCCGGCGCGATCTCGTCGTCGAACTCGTAGCCCGGGCCGCCGGTGCCGCTGCCCAGCGGGTCGCCGCCCTGGATCATGAAGTTCGGGATGATGCGGTGGAAGACGACGTCGCGGTAGAGGGGGCCCTCGGCGGGGCGGCCCGTGCGCGGGTCCTTCCACTCCTGCTCGCCGTTGGCGAGACCGATGAAGTTCTTCACGGTCTTCGGCGCGTGCAGCCCGTAGAGGTTGACCTTGATGTCGCCCTGCGTCGTGTGCAGCACGGCGGTGGCGGTGATGTCCGGCATGGCTCCAGTCTGGCAGGGGGCACCGACCCGCCCCGGTCCGTCCCCCGCCCCCTCATGCGCAGCGTCGCTCGAACTCCCAGGGCGTGTGCAGCGCCCTCGATGGAAGGATGCTGTGCACGCGCTGCCCGCGGGTCGGGCGGCGAACCACGACGACGCGTGAAGGACGGGACAAGCGATGGCCTCGGCGAAGAAGCAGGTGAAGCGGCTGAAGAAGGACGCGCAGCGACTCTGGAGCGACCAGCAGGCGCTGCTGAACCGGGCGAACGGCGTGGCGCACGACGCGCTGCCTCACGCCCAGCGCTTCGCGGGCTCCGTGTACGACGACCGCGTCGCCCCGACGGTGACGAAGGCGAAGGTCGGCGGCAAGGCGGCGTCCAAGGCCGGCCAGGCCGCGGGCAGGTACGTCGGATCCACCGCACGTGACGCCGTCAAGGGCACGGTCGTCCCCGCCTTCTCCAGCGCCGCGGCCGCGGCGCTGGCGCTGGCCGAGGAGGGCGGCAAGCGCCTGGGCGCCGGCGGCTCCGCGGCGGCCGACAAGGCGCACGACGCGAACAAGCGCCTGGGTGCCGTGACGAAGGACGGCCAGAAGGCCGGCGCCCGGGCGCGGCGCAAGATCAAGGTCGCGGCGAAGGCCGGTTCGCACGCCGCGAAGCACGGGTCGAAGCGCGTCGCGAAGGCGACCGGTCACTCGAGCGGCCTCGGCATCGGCGGGGTCCTGGCGATCCTGCTGGGCGTCGGGGTGCTCGCCGGCATCGGCTACGCCGTCTGGCAGACGCTGCGCGCGGACGACGACCTGTGGGTCGCCGACGAGGACCCGGAGATCACGCCGACGGGCGACAAGCCCACCGCCTGATCCCGCGTGCAGGAGGGGGTGCGGCCGCTGCGGCCGCACCCCCTCCTGCTGTCCACCCCCATCGCCCGAGCCGTTCACGCCTCGGCGGCCACCGCCTCGAGCGCGGCCCGCAGCAGGCGCAGGGCGGGCCGGTCGGCTCCCGCCGCCCGCGCGGAGGTGAACACCTCGCGCTGCGGCGAGCCGGGCAGCTCGACCAGGCGGGCCGGGGTGGTGCGCCCCGCCCACACCAGGTCCGGCAGCAGCGCCACCGCGTTGCCGGACTCCACCAGGCGCACGTGCACCTCGAGGTCGGCCGACTCGACGCGCACGTCGGGCTCGAACCCCGCCTCGCGGCAGCGCTGCTCCGCCCAGTGCCGCGACGCCGCGCCGTGCGGCTCCATCACCCAGGGCAGGCGGGCCGTACCGGCGATGTCCTGCTCGGCGGAGCCGGGCGGGAGGGCCAGCCGCAGGCGGTCCCTGACCAGCGGCCGGCGGTCGAGCCCCACGTGCCGAGCCGTCGCGTGCCCCGGGTACTGCTCGGCCACCACCAGGTCGAAGTCGCGCGTCGCCGTGCGCCGCAGCGCCTGCTCCGGCTCGTGCTGCACGACCTCCACGCGCACGCCCGGGTGCTCGGCGGACATCCGGGCGAGCGTCTGGGGCAGCAGCGCCAGCGCCGCGGACTGGAAGACGGCCAGCCGGACCGCGCCGGTGACCGCCGAGGATCGGGCGGCGATCTCGGTCTCGGCCCGCTCGAGGATCCGCAGCACCTCGCCCGCCCGGGCGGCCAGCAGCTGCCCGTCGGGGGTCAGCACGACGCCGCGCCCGGCGGCCGTCGTGAGCGGCACGCCCACCTCCCGCTCCAGCAGGGCCAGCTGCTGGGACACGGACGAGGGGCTGTGGTGCAGCGCGGCCGCGACCTCCGCCAGCGTGCCCCGGTCGGCCAGCTCGCGAAGCAGCCGGAGGCGCTTGACGTCGTACACGGGCCCACCTGCCACTCATCGTCGGACGTGAAGAGTACTCGTCACGAATCATCGCTGTTGCCGACGGGTCGAGGTCTGGATACTGCGGGGATGAGCGGAACCGTCGAACGCCCCGTGCTGCCCCTCCCCGTCGAGGACGTCGACGTGTGGACCGCCCGCGTCGAGGAGCTGGTGCGGCAGTGGCTGCACCGCGCCGCGGAGACCCCGGCGGACCCGGCGGCGACCCGTCTGGCCGGCGTGCTGCGCGATCCGAAGGGCCTCGCCTTCACCACCGGATTCGTCGACGGCGTCGTGCGGCCGGAGGACCTGCGGGCGGCGGCCCGGCGCCTGTCCGCCATCGCCCCCGACGTGCCCCGCTTCCTGCCGCTGCCGCTGCGCCTGGCCGTGCGCCTCGGCGGGCTCACGGCGCCGCTGCTGCCCTGGCTGGTCGTGCCGGCGGCGCGGTTCGCCCTGCGGCGCATGGTCGACCACCTGGTGATCGACGCCACTCCGCGGCGGCTCGGCCGCTCCATCGCGCGCATCCGCGCCCGCGGGGTCCGCCTGAACCTGAACCTGCTGGGCGAGGCGGTGCTGGGCCGCAAGGAGGCGGACCGCCGGCTGGCGGGCACCCTGGCGCTGATCGAGCGGACCGACGTCGACTACGTCTCCATCAAGGTCTCGGCCGCCGTCGCCCCGCACGCGACGTGGGCGTTCGACGCGGCCGTCGACGACGTGGTGCAGCGCCTGCGCCCCCTGTACGCCGCCGCGCAGCGGCGCGGCACCTTCATCAACCTGGACATGGAGGAGTACAAGGACCTCGACCTGACCATCGCGGTCTTCACGAGGCTGCTCGACGAGCCGGAGCTGCTCGCCTACCGCGGCGGCATCGTGCTGCAGGCGTACCTGCCGGACGCGCTGGTCGCGATGCAGGGCCTGCAGGAGTGGTCGGCCGCGCGCCGCGCGCGGGGCGGCGCGGGCATCAAGGTGCGCCTGGTCAAGGGCGCCAACCTGCCGATGGAGCGCGTCGAGGCGGCGCTGCACGACTGGCCGCTGGCGACCTGGCACGAGAAGGTGGAGAGCGACACCCACTACAAGCGGGTGCTCGACTGGGCGCTGACCCCGGAGCGGGTCGACGCCGTGCAGGTGGGCGTCGCGGGCCACAACCTGTTCGACGTCGCCCACGCCTGGCTGCTGGCCGGGGAGCGCGGCGTGCGCGACGGCGTCGAGTTCGAGATGCTGCTCGGCATGGCCACCGGCCAGGCCGAGGCCGTCCGCCGGGACGTCGGCGGGCTGCTGGTCTACACGCCGGTGGTGCACCCCCGCGAGTTCGACGTGGCGATCGCCTACCTGGTGCGGCGGCTGGAGGAGGGCGCCAGCGCGGACAACTTCATGTCCAGCGTCTTCGACCTGGCGACGCACCGGGAGCTGTTCGACCGGGAGCGCGACCGCTTCACCGCCTCCCTCCGCGCCCTCGGCGACGCGGTGCCCGACCGGCACCGGGTGCCGCGCGAGGACCGGGAGCACCGGGACGGCGAGCCGTTCGTCAACGCGGTCGACACCGACCCGTCCGTGCCGCAGCACCGGGCGGCCGTCAGCGCGCTGCTCGACCGCGCCCGCACCTCGGCCCTCGGCGAGCGCACGCTGGCCGAGCACGTCGTGACCGACGCCGAGGCGCTGCAGCGGATCCTCGTCGACGCGCGGTCCGCCGGCGAGGCGTGGGGGCGGCGACCTGCGTCCGAGCGCGCTGCGGTGCTGCAGCGGGCGGGCGACGCCCTGGCCGCGGCCCGCGAGGAGCTGATCGAGGTCATGGTCTCGGAGGCGGCGAAGACCGTCGACCAGGCCGACCCGGAGGTCAGCGAGGCGGTCGACTTCGCCCGCTGGTACGCGGACCGGGCGCCGGAGCTGGAGCAGGTGCCCGGCGCGCGCTTCACGCCGGCGGCCCTGACGCTGGTCGCGCCGCCGTGGAACTTCCCGGTCGCGATCCCGGCCGGCGGGGTGCTGGCCGCCCTGGCCGCCGGCAGCGCCGTCGTGCTGAAGCCCGCCGGACCGGCGAGCCGCTGCGGCGCCGTGCTCGCCGAGGTGCTGTGGCGCGCCGGCGTGCCCCGGGACGTGCTGGCGCTCGTGCAGGTCGACGAGGGCGCGCTGGGTGAGCGGCTGATCGCCGACCCGGCGATCGACCGCGTGATCCTGACGGGGGCGTGGGAGACCGCGCGCCTCTTCCGGGACTTCCGCCCCGACCTGCCGGTGCTCGCGGAGACCAGCGGCAAGAACGCGATGGTCGTCACCCCCTCGGCCGACCTGGACCTGGCGGTGAAGGACCTCGTGCAGAGCGCCTTCGGCCACGCGGGCCAGAAGTGCAGCGCGGCGTCGCTGGCGATCCTGGTGGGCTCCGTCGCCTCCTCGAAGCGCTTCCTCGGCCAGCTCGCGGACGCCGTCGCGTCCCTGGAGGTCGGTGCGCCCTGGGAGCCGACGACCCGCATGGGGCCGGTGATCGAGCCCGCCGAGGGCAAGCTGCTGGAGGGTCTGACGACGCTGGGCGAGGGCGAGCGCTGGTTGCTCGAGCCGGAGCGCCTCGACGCCGAGGGCCGCACCTGGTCCCCCGGCATCCGCACCGGCGTGCGCCGCGGCTCGCAGTTCCACCTGACCGAGTACTTCGGCCCGGTGCTCGGCCTGATGACGGCGGAGACGCTGGACGAGGCGATCGCGATGCAGAACCAGGTCGCCTACGGGCTCACCGCAGGCCTGCAGTCCCTCGAGCCCGCGGAGATCGGCCGCTGGATCGACGGGGTCGAGGCGGGCAACCTGTACGTGAACCGCGGCACCACCGGCGCCATCGTCGGCCGGCAGCCGTTCGGGGGCTGGAAGCGCAGCTCCGTCGGCGCCGGTTCGAAGGCGGGCGGTCCGAACTACCTGATCGGGCTGGGCGCCTGGCAGCGGATCGACGCGGAGCAGCCCGCTACCGCACGCCTCGACGCGGGCGTCGCCCGGGTGGTGCAGGCGGCCGCAGGCCTCGGCGACGCCGCCCGCGCGTCGGTCTCCGCAGCGGCGATGAGCGACCAGGCGGCGTGGGAGCAGGAGTTCGGCCGGGTGGACGAGCTGGCGGACCTCGGGGTGGAGCGGAACCTGCTGCGCTACCTGCCGGTGCCCGTCGTCGTGCGCGCCGGTGGGGCGGCGGATCCCGCGGACGTGCTGCGGGTGCTCGCCGCGGCGGCCAGGGCCGGGGCGTCCGCATCCGTGTCCCTCGCCGAGGAGCCCGCGCCCGCGCTGGCCTCGGCGCTCGGGACCCTGGGCGTGCCGGTGCGCGTCGAGCCCGGCGCCCGCCTGTCCGGGCGGGTGCGGGCGATCGGCGTCACCGCCGCGGAGCTGCTGCTCGCAGCGGGCGGCGACCCGGACCTCGCCGTGTGGGACTCCCCCGTCACCGCCGCGGGCCGGCTGGAGCTGCTGCCCTTCCTGCGGGAGCAGTCCGTCAGCATCACCGCGCACCGGTTCGGCACCCCGAACCACCTGACCGACGCGCTGATCTGACCGCTCGACGCACCGTCGACACGGGCCTGCGACCCGCGCCTCCAGGCGGGTCCCAGGTCCGTGTCCACAATCGGGGCATCCGGATCCCCGATCGAAGGCGGCGGCGCATGCTCCTCGACACGACAGCGGTCACGACCACGGGCGCCCCCGCCCCCGCCCCGGGCTGGCGGGCCCGCGTCGCCGAACGGCGGCGGCTGCACCGCATCGACCGGCTGGGGGCCCGGCTCGCCCGTCTGGACGCGGTGGCGGGGGTGCTGCAGCGCAGCAGCAACCGCCTCGCCGCAGGATGGACGCAGGACGCCTGGTTCACGACGGTCCAGGACGGACTGCTGCAGCAGCACGTCGGGGCGCTCCGCGCGGAGCAGGGCGTCGGCAGCGAGCGCATCTGCCTGGTCGCCGCGGTCGCGGTGGAGTCCCTGCCCGGCTCGATCACCGGTCCGGTCGCGCAGCGGGCCGTCGGCGCCCTGTGGAGCGTCCTGCACGGCGGGCACGCCGCTTCCGACTGGTCGACGGCGCCCGGTGTGACGGCGGCGAGGGCGTACGACCTCGTGCGCTGGAACGACGCCCCGGACCGACGGGCGTCGGACGTGCTGGCCCTGGTGACGGCCTCGAGCGCGAGCCTGGCCCGCACCTCGACGCTCCTGCGGGAGGACCTCGCCCGCGCCTGAGCCCGCGGACGAGGACGGGTCGCGTACCCGAGGCGCGTTCAGCGCCGAGGAAGCGACACAGGTCTCGATCCGCGTGCGGATCGAGACCCATGAACACCGTGGAGACAAGGGGACTCGAACCCCTGACCCCCTGCTTGCAAAGCAGGTGCTCTACCAACTGAGCTATGCCCCCGGAACGGTGCTCAGCGTACGTGAGCGCAGGAGCCGCAGCGAGGTCGTGTCCGCGGCTCCCGACCACGGGTCGCGCAGCCGAGGCGCGTTCAGCGCCGAGGAGGCGACAAGGCCTTGGATCCGCGTGCGGATCCAAGGCCCATGAACACCGTGGGGCTACCAGGACTTGAACCTGGGACCTCTTCGTTATCAGCGAAGCGCTCTAACCGCCTGAGCTATAGCCCCGAGAGGTCGGCCGCGAGGGCCGTGGTCGTCAGCGCTGGCGCTTCTGACCGGGGAAGAGCGTAGCAGCCCTCACTGGTTGGTGAAGCCGACCAGGATGCCCCCGGTCACCTTCACCGACAGGTTGTAGAGCAGGCACGCGATGGCGCCGAGCACGGTGCCCACCACCACGTTGAGCGCGGCGATGACGACCGTGAAGCCCATCACCTGCGCGAACGAGATGATGCTGTTGACGCTCAGCGTGTCCGAGCCGGACACGTCCTGCAGCAGCGTCGTCACCGACTCGAAGATGCCGGTGGACGCCAGCACCGTCCAGATCAGCAGGACGGCGACGATGATCACGACGCCGACCGCCGCGGCGATGAGGAACGAGAACTTCACCGCCGACCAGAAGTCGATGTAGACCAGCTTGAGCCGGACCTGCTTCACCTGATCGGGCTTCGGCGACTTCGCCGACAGCTTGTCCGCCACGCTAGTCCCCTGCGAGGTCGTCTCCGACGGGCGGCTGGGTGTCCTCACCGAGGTCATCTGCGCGTGCCTCCACGGTCGAATCGCTGTTCCGGGCAATCGCGATGATTCTGTCACTCTCAGCGAACCGAGCGAAGACAACGCCCATCGTGTCGCGACCCTTCGCCGGAACTTCGGAGACCGCGGAGCGCACGACCTTACCGCTCTCGAGCACGACGAGCACCTCGTCGCCGTCGTCGACGATCAGCGCGCCGGCCAGGTCGCCGCGCTTCTCCTCCAGCTTGGCGACCTTGATGCCCAGGCCGCCGCGCTGCTGCAGCCGGTACTGGTCGACGCCGGTGCGCTTGGCGTAGCCGCCCTCGGTGACGACGAAGACGGAGCCCTCGTCGGTCACGACGCGGGCCGCCAGCAGCTGGTCGTCGCCGCGGAAGTGCATGCCGATGACGCCGGAGGTGCTGCGGCCCATCGGCCGCATCGACTCGTCGGAGGCCGTGAACTTGATGCTCATGCCCTTCTTCGACACCAGCAGCAGCTCGCTCGTGTCGTCGACGAGCACGGCCTGGATCAGCTCGTCGCCCTCCCGCAGGTTGATGGCGATGACCCCGCCGGAGCGGTTGGTGTCGTACTCGGTCAGCGCCGTCTTCTTCACGAGCCCGGACCGGGTGGCCAGCACCAGGTACGGCGCGACGGCGTAGTCGCGGATGTCGAGCACCTGCGCGACGCGCTCGTCGGGCTGCATCGCCAGCAGGTTGGCGATGTGCTGCCCCTTGGCGTCGCGGCTCGCGTCGCTGATCTCGTAGGCCTTGGTCCGGTACACGCGGCCGAGGTTCGTGAAGACCAGCAGCCAGTGGTGGGTGGAGGTGACGAAGAGGTGCTCCACCACGTCGTCCGCCCGCAGCTGCGCGCCGCGCACGCCGCGGCCGCCGCGGCGCTGCGACCGGTACTGGTCGCTGCGGGTGCGCTTGATGTAGCCGCCCCGGGTGACCGTGACGACGACCTCCTCCTCGGGGATCAGGTCCTCGATGCTCATCTCGCCGTCGTAGCCCGGCAGGATCTCGGTGCGGCGGTCGTCGCCGAAGCGGCGGGTGATCTCGTCGAGCTCCTCGGAGATGATCGTCCGCTGCCGCGAGGGCGTGGCCAGGATGTCCTTGTAGTCGGCGATCAGCCGCTCGAGCTCGGCGGCCTGGTCGATGATCTTCTGGCGCTCGAGCGCGGCCAGGCGGCGCAGCTGCAGGCTGAGGATCGCGTTGGCCTGCACGTCGTCGACGTCGAGCAGCTCGATCAGGCCGGTGCGGGCGTCGTCCGGGGTCGGCGACCGGCGGATCAGCGCGATGACCTCGTCGAGCATGTCGAGGGCCTTCAGGTACCCGCGCAGGATGTGGGCGTCCTGCTCGGCCTTGTTCAGCCGGTACTGGGTGCGGCGCTGGATGACCTCGAGCTGGTGGTCGACCCAGGCGGAGATGAAGCCGTCGAGCGCCAGCGTGCGGGGCACGCCGTCCACCAGCGCGAGCATGTTGGCGCCGAAGTTCGACTGCAGCTCGGTGTGCTTGTACAGGTTGTTCAGCACGACCTTGGGCACGGCGTCGCGCTTCAGCACGATGACCAGCCGCTGCCCGGTGCGGCCCGAGGAGTGGTCCTGGATGTCGGCGATGCCGCTCATCCGCCCCTCCTTGACCATCCCCGCGATCTTCGCGGCGAGGTTGTCGGGGTTCACCTGGTACGGGAGCTCGGTGATGACGAGGCAGGTGCGGCCCTGCAGCTCCTCGACGCCGACGACGCCGCGCATCGTGATGGAGCCGCGGCCGGTGCGGTACGTGTCCTGGATGCCGCGGGTGCCGAGGATCTGTGCGTGGGTCGGGAAGTCCGGCCCCTTGATCCGCTCCATCAGCGCGGTCAGCAGCTCCTCGCGCGTGGCCTCCGGGTTCGCGAGCGCCCACTGGGCGCCGTCCGCGACCTCGCGCAGGTTGTGCGGGGGGATGTTCGTGGCCATGCCGACGGCGATGCCGGCGGACCCGTTCACCAGCAGGTTCGGGAAGCGGGCCGGCAGCACGACCGGCTCCTGGGTGCGCCCGTCGTAGTTGTCCTGGAAGTCGACGGTGTCCTCGTCGATGTCCCGCACCAGCTCGAGCGCCAGCGGCGCCATCTTCGTCTCGGTGTACCGGGGCGCGGCGGCGGGGTCGTTGCCCGGGGAGCCGAAGTTGCCCTGGCCGAGCGCCAGCGGGTACCGCATCGACCAGTCCTGGACGAGGCGCACGAGGGTGTCGTAGATCGCGGTGTCGCCGTGGGGGTGGAAGTTGCCCATCACCTCGCCGACCACGCGGGCGCACTTGCTGAACGCGCGGTCAGGGCGGTAGCCGCCGTCGTACATGGCGTAGATCACGCGGCGGTGCACGGGCTTCAGCCCGTCGCGCACCTCGGGCAGCGCCCGCGCCACGATCACGCTCATCGCGTAGTCGAGGTACGACCGCTGCATCTCCAGCTGGAGATCGACCTGCTCGATGTTGTCGACCAAAGGATCCTCTTTCACAGGTCGCGACCCCGGCGATGCGCCGGGGTCGCGGGACGTTCAGGGGCCGTCAGATGTCCAGGAAGCGGACGTCCTTGGCGTTCTGCAGGATG